>DASXMZ010000001.1:0-2843 GCA_036495385.1 Mucilaginibacter sp.
TATAACGTCAATACAGCCGAACCAGCGCATGGTGGAACAATCTTTAAAGTTGACCTCTCTGTGCCAGTTACCAAATAAACTATGTTCAAAACTAAATTTTATCAGGGCCTGTTGGCCGGAATTCTGTCCTCTGTAGCAGCCATTATTTACAATAGTATTTATCATTTTGCTACAGAGACAGATTTCTCTAAGGTTCTTGGTATCTCAAAGATTATCGCATTCGGAATATTGATTGGGATGCTCATTTCTCTTTTAAATTTTGGTTTTACAAACTGGTTTAAAAAAAGGGGTGAGATCCTGTTTAATTTCTTCATTTCGATTGTTTCATTTGCCTGTGTAATGATTCCAATATCCATCACGTTGCCTCTGAAAATTCAATTTCCTGAGTTGTTTCCTGGACTGGCAGTCCCGATGGTTTTTTTCCCGGTACTCGCATGGTATACTATAAATCCGCTGTTCGCTAATAATAAAAAAAATGAGATCTACCGGCGTATGGATAGTAGAGACCATAGCCTGGAAAATCAACCAACTGATAAGACCGTCATCTAAAGATCATTATCAAGGCTTCTAAATAAATAACAAGTCCACATACTTCAGATGGTATTTTCTGTATTGTGTTTTAAAACATATTACAAATTGTAATATGAATTAATAAATATATTTATTCTGATCTTAGGCTTTTCACAGGGTTTGCCATTGCTGCTTTGATTGCCTGGAAACTAACCGTTAACAATGCAATTAAGATGGCCAGTAATCCGGACGCAACAAACACGAGCCAACTGATGTTGATTCTGTAACTGTAGCTTTCTAACCATTTGTGCATCGCAAACCAGGCAATTGGCGAAGCTGCGATGATGGAAATTATGACGAGCTTCACAAAATCTTTTGACAACAACGCTGCGATGTTAATTACTGTAGCACCAAGTACTTTGCGCACACCGATTTCTTTGACCCTTGCTTCTGCCATATAAGTGGCGAGGCCAAATAAACCAAGGCATGAAATAAAAATGGTAAGTGTTGCAAATAATCGTACCAATGTCCCTGTACGTTTTTCGTTTTCAAATTTTGCGGAGTACTCTTCATCCACAAATTTGTACTCAAAGGGATATTGAGGATTGTATTTTTTAAAAATTGCTTCAGCAGATTTTAAGTTTTGTTCAGTAGAGTTTTGATTGTTCAGTTTTATTTGCATGTTAGCGAACCAGCTTTTAGGACCATATATCAACATAGGCTTTGTAGGTTCGTAAGGTGATTCGAGAATAAAATCTTTTATTACGCCAACTATATGCCATTGTTCTCCGTTACTTTTTACTACTTGCCCTATCGGGCTATTAAACTTCATCACTTTTAATGAAGATTCATTAATTATCATCGCAAGCGAATCGGTTGGATATTTCTGAATATCTATATCACGCCCCTGAACAAAAGTTAACCCTGCGGTTTTACCAAGACCGCCATCTTCATTAAACATGTGGAAATCGGTCTTATCATTTGGGTCTTTGCCTGCCCATCCCTCTACATCTCCGTCACTCCAGTTTTCCGTAAGTGGTGCGCTTGTTTTTGTAACTGTATTTGCCACTCCGGAAGAAATCAATTCACCTTTTATAAGCGCATAATTTTTCTCAATGTCACCAGTGAAAGAATGATAGATAAGATTATTTTTATCATAGCCTGCCAGCCGGTCTTTTGCATAATCAATTTGCTGGATAACAATAATGGTGCAAATAATTAACACGACAGCAAATGTGAACTGCAATACGACCAGCACTTTTCTTGGAGTGATCAATGCATTTGCTTTTTTAAACGTTCCTTTTAACACTTTTACCGGTTGAAACGAGGACAGAAAAAATGCAGGATAAGTTCCCGCTAAAATCCCTGTGAACACGATGAAACCAGTGGCAAAAAGCCAGAAAGATGAATTGCTGTAAGGTATAAATAAAGATTTATCACTAAGCTGGTTGAAACCAGGCAGGATTGATTGAACAATGATTATGGCGATAATGCCTGCAATGAATGCAAGAAATATTGATTCTCCAACGAACTGGCTGATCAGGGATGTTTTTCGTGCGCCAACAGCTTTTCTTATGCCCACTTCTTTTGCACGCCTCTCGCTCCTTGCTGTGCTCAGGTTCATAAAGTTGATGCATGCAATTAGCAAAATGAATGCAGCGATGAGGCCGTAAAGTTTTACAAATGTAATGCGCCCGCCGCCAGTTTCGTAACCGTTTTGAAAATCGGAATATAAATGCCAACGGCTGACAGGATAAAGGAACATTTGCCAGTTGTCGCGTTTGGCTTCATCATTATATTTCTGTTTGAACACCTTCATTTTTGTTTCAACAGTAGCCAGGTTGGCATTACGTTTCAGCAAAACGTAAGTTTTTGTGCTGTTATTCCCCCAATTGGTATCATTAGATCCCATTACAGGTACCTGGTTCCATGCACTCCATGGTAAAAGATATTCAAAATTGAATTGTGTGTTATTTGGCAAATCTTTTAAAATGCCTGTTACCGTGAAATTTTCTTTGTTGGCAATCCTGACTATTTTACCAATAGGGTTTTCATTCTTTCCGAAAAGTTTTGTGGCAAGCTGTTGAGTGATCACTACGTTGTGCATGTCGCTCAGGGCGGTCTTAGGATTTCCTTCTATCAAAGGGAAACTGAATATTTCAAGAAAATTGGAGTCAACCAGATTCCCAATTACCATTAATTTTTTATCCCCCATGCTGAACAGAAATTTGGTCGAATAGTTTACTCTTGCTGCCTGCTCCACTTCAGGCAGGTCCTTTTCAAGTGTGCGTGCGAGTACTTTAGGAGTATTGTCCCAACACTCGTTTTTTACA
>DASXMZ010000002.1:0-15616 GCA_036495385.1 Mucilaginibacter sp.
TGTTTCGGAACCGGCACCCGTTGATGATAGTGCTCATACCGGTGCAGGTACTGAGGAGGAAGAACAGTCATTGCCTCTTGAATGGCCGGGACGTACAAGAAAGGATGTTCTTGGAAATGCGCTTAAGAACGGTGCGCGCGAGGACCAGTTATTGGAACAAAATCCTATATTTCATGAACCGGTAGTACTAACGCCTGATCCCAATAATAAAGGCTATAACCCCGAAAATGAAAACGAAATTCCCTTAACGATTGGCGTTACCCGGCCAACCTCGGTTTTAAATATTGAAAAAACGGATGACGACAAGGCAAAAAACCTTGTTAACCAGTTTGGCGTTTATGACCATACGCTCGAATTGGCATCGTATAAATATCCCACCCTTGACCTGCTCGAAAATTACGGTTCAAATAAGATCAACGTAAATCCAGACGAACTGGGCGCCAACAAAAACAAAATTGTTGAAACGCTGAATCATTATAACATTGAAATCGACAAGATTAAGGCGACTATTGGTCCTACGGTAACCTTATATGAGATAATCCCGGCGCCGGGTGTGCGCATTTCAAAGATCAAGAACCTTGAAGACGATATAGCGTTGAGCCTGGCCGCATTAGGCATACGTATTATTGCGCCAATGCCGGGTAAAGGTACAATCGGTATTGAAGTACCTAATCAAAACCCCGAGATGGTTTCGATGAAGTCGGTGCTTTCCACCGAAAAATATCAGAACACTACCATGGACCTGCCAATTGCTCTCGGCAAAACCATCAGCAATGAAGTGTTTATAGCTGATTTGGCTAAGATGCCGCATTTGCTGGTTGCAGGAGCCACCGGGCAGGGAAAATCGGTGGGTATTAATGCCATACTTGTTTCTTTACTTTATAAGAAGCATCCGTCTGAACTTAAGTTTGTATTGGTCGATCCTAAAAAGGTGGAGTTGACGCTTTTCCGTAAAATAGAACGGCATTTTTTAGCAAAGCTGCCTGACGAAGCCGACGCCATCATAACCGATACAAAAAAGGTAGTAAACACGCTCAATTCGTTGTGTATTGAGATGGATCAGCGCTACGACCTGTTAAAAGATGCCCAGGTGCGTAACCTTAAGGAATACAACCAGAAATACGTAAACCGTAAAATAAGCGATCCGGAGAATCATCGCTATTTACCTTTTATCGTACTGGTGATCGATGAGTTTGCTGATTTGATGATGACGGCCGGTAAGGAAGTTGAAATGCCCATTGCCCGTATTGCCCAGCTGGCCCGTGCGGTGGGTATCCACCTGGTAATTGCTACGCAAAGGCCTTCGGTTAATATTATTACAGGTACTATAAAAGCTAACTTCCCTTCAAGGCTTGCATTCAGGGTATTATCAAAAATAGATTCACGTACCATATTGGATACGGGTGGCGCTGATCAGCTGATAGGGCGGGGAGATATGCTGCTCTCCACCGGTAGCGATTTGATACGTTTACAGTGCGCGTTTGTAGATACTCACGAAGTTGAACGGATATCAGATTTTATAGGTAACCAACGTGGGTATCCTTCCGCTATGCTATTGCCAGAGTACGTTGGTGAGGGGGAAAGCAGTAGTTCGAAAGAATATGACCCCGACAACCGCGACCCGATGTTTGAGGAAGCCGCACGACTTATTGTGATGCACCAGCAGGGTTCCACCTCGTTGATACAACGTAAAATGAAGTTGGGCTACAACCGCGCGGGTAGAATTATTGACCAGTTGGAAGCGGCAGGCATAGTTGGCCCGTTTGAGGGCAGTAAAGCCCGTGAAGTTTTATACCCGGACGAGTATAGCCTGGAAAGACATTTGGAGGTACTTCAAAAACAAAATCCAAATTGAATTTATTGTCTGAACTGAGATTTTTAAGATTGAAGGATTTTAAGATTTTAAAAATCAAGCAGATTATTAATATTGTTAAACTGTTCATAATTAAAAAGGTCAAACAATCATATCATCCTTAAATCTTAAAAATCCTGGTTCATACAAATATCCCATGAAAAAACTGCTTTTATTTTCAATACTAATATCAATCACCGCCACGTGTTCATTTGCTCAAAAAGATGTATCGGCGAAAGCTATTTTAAGTAAGGTAAGTGAGAAATACCGGACGTATGAAGTGCTAAAAACCGATTTTGACCTGACAATTGATAACCAGCAGGCGGGCGAAAAAATAACTCAAAGCGGAACACTTATTGCCAAACCAAAAGTCAATAAATTCAGGGTATCAATGTATGCTCAAGGTACGGCAGTTAAACCTGTTATTGAGCAGGAAATAATAAGTGATGGAAAAACCCAGTGGACTTATCTGAAAAAGGATAACGAGGTACAGATAAATAATGCGGATAACAGTGAAGAAGGCTTTAATCCGGCCAAAATATTTACCATGTATGAACATGGTTACAAATACATTTATAATGGTGAAGTCAAGGCCGCTGTTGGGATTTGCCAGGAAATTGACCTTACCCCCGAAGATATTCAAAAGCCGTTCTTTAAAGTCCGGTTACTGATTGACAAAACAAAAAAACAGATTTACAGCGCTTTGATTTTCGACAAAAATGGCAATCATTACACCTACACATTACGCAACTTCGCCGGCAATGCACCGGTAGCTGATAATACTTTCAGCTTTGATGTAAAAGAACACAAAGGCGTTGAAACCGTTGATTTGAGATAATTTCCAAAAAGCTTTTTCGTGAAAAAAAATATTGAGCGGAGTTTATTAATTTATAGATTTTTTTCAATTAATGAGATCCGATTCTATAATCGGGGTAATATAAATTCAGTTCAAATTGCAATGCCGACACAATATCGTCAACATACCACTTTTTTTTGAAGGTGGTGCTTTCGATACGACGGGAAAATAATATCCTGCTTCCGTGATGTACTTCAATGATTCCAGCGCCGGTGAGCTTATCGTCGGAAGTAGCAATCCCCATATTTTTCAAGACAGTTATTGGATTATTGGCAGTAATATCTGCGACAACGCCACCATCGGGTAATACAATAAATGGGATAGTTGTGTCGGGCAGACTAATTTTCACAAATGGATTAATCGCGACCTTTTTCAGTGTCGCGAGCCTTTCTTCACTCAAAAATTGAACTTCGTCCTCGTCGCTTTGTAGTAAATACTCTTCTAATTTTTGCATCACATTCTTTTTTTTTCGTTAAGAAATAACATCATATTCGTTGAATTAAAGGGGGTTTATAAAGGAGGATATTCATCGCTCATCTTAGCGCAGATATTAATAAAGGCCCGCGCGGATATTCAACCACCGTTTAATTCAGGCTTTATACGTATATTTTTAATTTTTGGTATATAATCCTTTTATTTTATATTCAAATAAGAGCGCTTATAGGTTTTGGCCTTTATCTGATATTTGATGTACTAACTTTTCGAAACTATTCCCAACTCCATAAGTTTGCAATTTCTTTAAAAAAAAATATCAATTCAGTGAAACTTATTAAAACCCGTTTCGTATAAGGGTAAGGTTCCATATTTAGAAATTGTTATCATCTACCTAATTTTAATCTTACTAATATGAAAAAGACCATCTATTTCCTCTCTGCCGCTTTGCTGATTTCGTTAAATGTTTCAGCCCAGCACGCCATCAGGGCAAGTCGCGCTTTTAATCATGTTGGTGAGAAAGTTGTTGTTGTAGATAGCATTTACGACATTAAAATATACAACGATACCACAGCAGTTCTTGATTTGGGCGGCCCGGGTAACAAAGCCTCTTTAAATGTGGTGTTTAATTTCAAATCAAAACAAAGGTTCAATCCCGATCTTTTTCAAACGCTTAAAGAGTCACTGATCGAAGTTACCGGCAACGTAGTTATAATTGCACAGCAGCCCGCTATTGTGGTGACCGATAAAGATAATTTGTACTTTTTCTCAAACAGCGTTAACCAAAACTGGCAAGTGCTATCCCAGGTATTATACAAAAAGAACTGAGTTGGCGCTACGTCAATCAAAAACTTCGCTAGCCCTAAGTCGGGAGTCTTGAGTCTTAAGCCAAACGTGCAAAATCCGACTTTATACTCACAACTAAAGACTGTTGACTAAGTTTCAGATAGTGTAGAATAACATTTTAACCGATAATATTTTCAATGTACTTGAAATATTATTATCTTTCAGCTGCAAATTTTATGCGGCTAAATTCTCTCTATATTATTTTATTTAAACTAAGGTTACTGATTATAATTTCAATGTTTCTACCGGTTGTTGGTTTTTCTCAATCAATAAAGGAAGGTTCAATCGAATATTTAAAATCTGCAAACGGTTTCGGCCCCATCATTTTAGGATCGCAAATATCCTCAATACCCGATTATAAACTTGCCTATCTCGATAACGACAGAATATTTGATGCCGACAGTTGCTTAAAGTATGCTTATAAAGATACAACCATTTTAAAATTAGGCAGGGATCTGTATTTTGATTTGGTTGGGATAAGGACATATAAAGATAGGGTGGTTAACATTTATCTTTTTTTTAAAAGGAAAGATGGTTATAAGGTTTTGCGTAATTTCTTATCCACTTATGGTTTATTTGCGAACAAGCCCAATGATTACGTTGATATCTACAACTGGGAAACAAAACTGCTTAATTTAACATTGCAATACGAATTGAACTCCGAATTGGGCGTTGCTGTTTTCACCTGCAACAGCTTGCAGAAGGAAATTGAGGCCATGAAATTAAGGAGGATAATTAATAATTACTATTTGAATAAGCTGGATAAGTGATTGAAATCCGTCAACGACGAACACCTGCACGGCAGCTAAAATACAAAGAAGAATTCCTTTTAAATAAAAACCCTTCAGCAGAAACTGAAGGGTTTACGGTTTTCTATAAGCTTTTCTTTATTTACTCCTTCACCTTATCCCAGCTATCCCTGTTAAAGGCCAATACTTTTATTGCATTGCCGTCTTTATCCTTTGTAAACTTTAGAGGGAATGCCGTTTGTTTGTTCAAGAAATCGACATCTGATGTTGCTATAAAATTAACTTCCCTGCCGTCCCATAGTTGTTTAAGTGTGAGGCCACTGGCAGTGGCGGTAATTTGCAGAAAAGTACCTGGCTTTTCTTTGAACTCATATTTACCCGCGAACGCCTTAAGTTGATCAGGGCTGAGCTTTACCTCTTTTGCCGGTATATACTCTTTAACCTTATTCCAGGTGTCGTTGTCGCCGACCACTACCTGTGCAATTTCTCCGGCATCATTTTTGGAGAAAACGACCGGAACGGTTTCATCCCCGTCTGCGTCCTTCATTTCAAAAGCAAATTCCGATTTGCGGGTTAACACAAATTGCTGGTCGCCCTCAATTTGTTTGGCCACCAAAGTATTGTTTACGGCGGTGACTTTGAAATAAGCGAAGGTATTTACCTTATTTTGATCGATGCCTTCAAAGGCGCTGAGCGGGGTCTCGATTGCAGCAATTTTTACAACTGAAGGCCTCGCACTGGCAGTATTAATTGCAAAAAAGACCCATTAAAATAAATGGGACTGCAAGTAAGTATAAGTACGACTTACCGGCATGGTGTTGTTTTTTGTTTTTCATTTTAAGACGGTTTTAATTGTTGAGGGTGTTTATAACTAAGACTATGATTTAGCGGATTTGTGACATAAATATTTCACAAAAAGCTTCAACGGGGCGGAGTGCTTTTTATTGTTGCTGGCTGCCTCCTATACCACTATTCTTTATGAAGAGGAATGCCATCAGCGCTCCTAAAAATCCAAGGGCGGCCGATATACGCATTATTTGACCGTAGGTATCAATAAATGCCATCCTGTAGTATTTTTCAACAACTATTTTATCGGCCGAACTAATTGAGAGAGGGACCTTCGCGTTGCCGAGGTCGGCAGCCTGTGCCATAATTACTTGTTTCTCCTTAACGCTAAATGGCTTGGCATTTACTTGCTGTTGCAGCGAACCGGCGAAGAACAAAACCGCCAGCGCTCCGAAAATAGCATTCGCGAAAACGTTGGCAACCCTGGTTAATGCATTGTTAATTCCTGATGCCGTTCCCGAAAAATTGCTGTGTACCGAACCCATAACACTCGCCGTAAGTGGAGCGACAGTGAGTGACATCCCCAAACCGAAAACCAGAATTCCGGGAAAGAAGGTGGTCCAATAATCGGATGGACCGTTGGTTCGTTTTATAAATGATAATATTAATAAACCAGCACCCGCTGTTGCCGGTCCGATTATGAGCAACCACCTCGGGCCATATTTATCGGCGAGACTACCGGCAAAACGTGCAATACCGATCATCAGGAATGTAAAGGGTAAAAAAGTAAGTCCAGATTGCAGTTGGGAATAGTCTTGCGCCTGCACCAGGTTTAAGGACAGAAACAGCATGCCCGCCCCAAGACCCGCATATAAAAAGAAGGTGAGCAGATTTGCCCCGCTGAACGTAGCATTGGAAAATAAATGTAAGGGCATCATTGGATGCTTGCCGTTTTTTTCGATAAATATAAATGCAGTAAGCAGCAATATTCCAGCGGCTAACGCTAACCCCACTTCCCAATTATTAAAACCGATAGCCGGAATACGTAAAAAACCAAAAGTGAGGCAAGCCAGGCCGAATGCTATGCAAATTGCACCGGGAAAATCAATTGACTTATCACTTTCTTCATCCTTGCTTTCTTTAACCTTCGTCCACAGCATAAAAATGGCTGCCAGCCCGATTGGGACATTTATGAAGAAAATATAACGCCAGAGACCGGCATCAGCCAGGGCGCCACCCAGCACCGGGCCGCCAATAGTTACCACAGTCGTAAATGCGGACCATGTGCCGATTGCCTTGCCTTTTTCTTTTTCATCGATAGAAGAGGAGATAAGTGATAAACTCCCCGGAATCATCAGCGCGCCACCAACGCCTTGTATCACCCTGAATATGATTAAAAAAGTAACATCCGGAGCGAAACCACAGGCGGCGGAGCCGATGATAAAAATAAAAATGCCGGTCATGAATATTTTTTTTCGGCCAAGCTTATCACCCAGCGAGCCGCCTATGAGTATGAGCGATGCCAGCATCAGCAGGTAGGCGTTTAACAGCCAGAACAAATCAGCGCCGGTTGCATGCAAACTGCGTTGTAATGCCGGTAAAACAACATTAAGCGCTGTAGCATCAATAAAAGCCATTGCCGAAGCCAATATAGCCGAAACCATAATCCATTTACCTTCGGAACTGCTTAATGAAACTGTTGCCATGATTGTTTTGGGTTGAATAACAAGCAGAATTGATTCAAGGAAAAGGTATGGAAAAAATCTATTGAATGGGAGGATAAAATGTTGTAACTGTGTAATAATTATTGGCTATATTGTAGATTTGGGAGTGAGGGAATTGTGCTTCGTACAGTACTTTTGCTCGGACCTAGTGAGGACAGACAATAATAAATAATATGACTATAATAGAGAAAAAGGAAGCCCCTTCTAATAAAGAAATAACCAATTTTTTAGAGGGTATCGATTTCGAATTACCGAAAGGGTTTATTGAATTTTTTAGTTTGTCGAATGGAGCATTAATAAGAGGAAAAAGTGAAAATGTTTATGTCATCTTATGGCCGTTAACAGATATGGTAAAATTAAACGAAGAATATAAAGTGGACGAATTCGCACCAGGTTTTTTTATTTTTGGGTCAGATGGAGGGGGCACTGCTTATTGCATTGAAAAAAATACGTCTTGCATATACAATATGCAATTTATTGGAATGTCCGAAGATTTAACTTTTATTTGTAAAACATTTGCGGAATTTTTACAAACTTTGGGACTGCAGACAAAGTAGAACCGCGTCTTACCGCCCTTTGCCAATCAAAAAGAGGAAATAACATCAGGATTTTTTGAAAGCTCTTAGAACACGTTTTATGTTTTCGCCAAAGAAGACGCCATGTGTTACTACATCATCATCATCGTTGCCATCAACTTTTTTGTTTGTTATAACTTCCCCGCCCATCTCTTTTACAAAAGAAGAAACATCTTTGGCTTTGCCGTCGGGAATTTTTATCGTTATAACTGTCATGACGTTATAGTGTATACAAATATAATTATATGTCGGGGTAAATACAAACTAATTAACAGCCAGGTAACTAAGAGGTTTGTTCCTTGATTCATTTCAATAAAGTCCTAAAATTATATTCATCGCTCCCGCGAGCGTCTCGCTGGTGGACACATGCAAGGTGACCCGTGGGTGATATAAGTGTCAAATATTATTCATAGATGTTTTTCCTATGACCAAAGCCAATAACCTGAACAACAAGTATATCATCAAATATGTCGTAAATGATGCGATAATCGGCCACGCGAATACGATAACCATCTCTGCCTTTAAGTTTTTTGTACCCATTTGGCCGAGGGTCGTGTGCGAGATTAAGAATAGCGGTTTTGATTTTTGAAAAATAGGGCTCGTTAATTTTCTGCAGCGTTTTTTCTACTTCTTTTTCGATTTTAACGCTGTACATGCTTTTTTCTGTTGGCATCAATTTGCTTAAAAGCTGTTTCGGCATCTACAAAAACCTGTTCTCTTTTTTTTGCTTCGTCATAAAGGCGAACATCTTCTAAGTCCTCCAACTCCTCAAGGATCATGTCAAATTCTTCAGCAGAAAGCACTACCAATGATTTGTTGCCATCGGCATCTTTAATATATTGTGGATGTATTGTAAGCATAATTTAAACTATTTAATTATGAAACCGTTCCGAAAATTCCTTAGACAGTTCTCATAGCACCTATGTTGAAAGTAAAATTACTTAAATTACAGGTTTTATGCAATAAACGGCTCTGAAATAGCCTTAGATAATAATAAAATAAAGCAATCATTTCCACAAACTCCTAAAATCATACTCCCCTGAACCCACCGCTATAACCCAATATCCATCCTGATACTTCGTTGTTTTAAACCCATCCATTTTTTCAACGGGTTGTCCTTGTTCCGTAACAGCGCTATTTTCTTTTGCCGGAATCCAGACTTCAGCTGTTGTATTCGCAGGGATAACAACATGCAGGTTAAAAAAGCCATTTTCTATTTTCCATTCGCTTATGATATTGCCGGACACGGACTTATAACTTCCTGTTGCCCAGGTTAAATCGCCGGCCGGTTGTGGTTTGATGACGATCTTTTTAAATCCAGGTGCGGCTTCGTTTATACCCAGCAATGATTTGTAAAACCATTCATCAATCGACCCGAACATGGGGTGGTTTTGCGAGTAAACATTATCTGAAGCGGCCCAGCTTTCCCATAAAGTGGTGGCATCTTGTGATAACATATACCCCCAACCCGGAAAATCCTTTTGGTTTGCAATTTTATAGGCAATTTCATTTTGATTCATTTCGCGTAATACATCAAAAAGCATTTTTGTGGAAAATATGCCGGTCGACAAATGAAAATTATGCCTTTCAAATTCTTTCATTAATGCTTCGTAGGCCAGTTGCTTGTCGAAGGGCAGCTTATACCACAAGGCAAAGAGTTGTGCGCCCTGGGTAGCATTGTCGAAACGGCCGGTACCGGGGATATAATACTTTGCTACGATTGCATGTTTAATTTTATCTGCCAGTAAAGCATATTTTATTGAATCCTGTGTTTTGCCTAATATGCCCGCAAAGTCCGCAGCCAACAATACATGGTGGTAATAAAATAGAGAAGCATCAAAGGCGATAGGCTTTGGGTCAAGCGCTTCATGATCACCTATTTCGTGATCGAAAAGGTTTTCATAAGCCCTGGACTGCAAAAAATCTACTTGTTTAACAAACGCAGGATAATTTTCGGCAATGATCCGTTTATCGCCATAATAATCATACAGTTGTTTTTGCAGGTACGGGAAAGCTAACTGCCATCCCGGGGAACCTGAATGCCCACCTGCTGACTCCGAGTAAATGCCTGTATAAGGTGCGGTTTCCGTAATCCCGCCGTCGGGCCTTTGGTCGTTTGCAAAATCGTTAACTGATTTCCTGTAAAAGTTGGCCATATTATAATTATAGCAATAGGCCTGCGAGGTAACCACCATATCGGCGCCATAGCCCATTTTTTCCCTTGCAGGACAATCAGATTGTACACTAAAAACGTTACTCAAAAATGTCCATTGAACGGCTTCATGAATACTATTAAACATTTCGTTTGAACAGGAAAAGGAACCATCCTGCGGCAGGTCCGCATTCATTATTAAACCTGCAATATTGTATGTTGTCGGTTTTCCGGGCCAGCCTGTAATTTGTACGTACCTGAAACCATGAAAAGTAAACCTGGGCCACCATTCTTCAATGCCTCCGCCTTTTAATATATAGCTGTCTTCCTGCCACGCGGTTTTGGGTGATCCCGGCCCCCCGTTCATGTGCCACGCCTCTTTAATTTGCCCGGCGACAGAGGTAAAATAATTCAACTTTCCGTCGGAAAACAATTCTTCACCATATCGCATTTTTATCATTGTTCCTTTGGGGCCCATAACTCTTATGCGGGCCACACCTGCAAAATTTTGGCCCATATCCACAATAAAAGTATCTTTCCCGGCTTCGGTTACACTGATTGGTTTTATTGCACCGAAAATTTTTATCGGAGGCTGCATTTGGGCAGATAAGCGTCCATCAGGCCCGTTAGTAACCGCCGCGTTTTTCCATCCCGAAAGGTTATCGGTAAAAAAATCATCACGCGTTAAACGGCCGTCGTCATGTTCACCCAGGTAAACATTGTTAAAAACTATTTGGCCTGTAGCGGTAAACCATGTTGAATCGGTCATGACCCATTGGGTTGTTCCATCGGCGTATTTAATAAGCACCTGCGCTGTTACAGCAGGGCGGCCGGTTTGTTGTACGTTACGCAGGTTAAACTGACCGAACAAACGGATAGGCAAAGGATTATACCAGCCGTTGCCCAGCATAATGCTCAAAATATTACTACCTTTTTTTACCTGGCCGGTGACATCATAAGTGGTATACAGAACTTGTTTTCTATAACTTGTAAAGCCAGGATCAAGTACATTATTACCAATTTTTGTTCCGTTTAAGTAAGTCTCGTAATATCCCAAGCCACTGATATAAAGCCTTACCGAGGCTATCTTTTTTATTATTTTTATTTCCTTTTTAAACAAGGGCATCGGGTCATTTTTATAAAAATCCGAATCATTTTTAAATTGCGGCCGGCCGTCATCAATCCATTTGGCTTTCCAGTCTGCAGCTTGGAGTGCGACTGTTTCAAACCAGGCCACTTTACTCCACTCCGAAATATTTCCATGTCCATCACACACCCGAACACGCCAGTAATATTTTGTATAAGGAGATAAGGGGAAGCCATTATATTCAATTTGGATAGATCCGGAGCTTACAACTTTTCCGCTATTCCACATATTGCCCTTTAATTGATTGACGGCTGTTTCGTTATCTGCAACTATAATCTCATATGCCGATTGTACCTCGTTGCGTTTTGTTGACGATAATGTCCAGGTAAATCCGGGTTTTTTGATATCGATACCAAGAGGATTTTCTTTATACTCACAAGTCAGCAAGTGCGGTTTTAAATCAGTCGCAAATGCTGTTGATATTGAAAATAACGTTACCAGGATAAAGCTTTTAAGCATAGGAATTAAATTTTGTGAGTAAGGGACATCAGGATTAATCAAATTTCATTTTCTTTAACCATTCCTCAACCAGGTCCATCCACTTAACGGTGCTGCTTTTATTGTTCATTCCATAGCCATGGCCGCCTTTCTCATATAAATATACATCGGCAACCACGCCATGATCATGCAAGGTCTGTGCAAAGACTGTAGAATTTTGGTATTTTACAGGATGCGGAATAGTTGTTTGAGCCAAGGCCAGGGAACAGTTAATAAATAAAATAAAAATGAGCGCGGTAGGTTTCATACTTCAGGCGGCTGTTTAATTAAATACAGGATTGAATTGGTTAGTATCGATTAAATATATAGGAAATAATCTTTAGGGCCATAATTAAATAAGAATCGAATTAAAATGCCACGGCAGCATAAAAAAAAGACTTTTGTAACAATATTGTCAAATTAAATACTCTATCTTTATCCTTCGCAAATGTCCCCCTGCATTCGCATTCCCTTAGTACTATTTATTAAAAATACGACTGATGAAATCCTTTTGTAATGAGATTACCGATCCTCTATTTTTTAAGCCGAACAAATATAACTGGATTGACAAACGCCTTTTGAAATACCTTCGTGACGAGCGCGACCTGCCATTTATGTATTTCATTTTTAAAATTATATTTTTATTAATCCCCTTCGCGGCGATATTATACACGAACGCTTTATCCGGGTGGGTATGGGTTACGGCGGGGCTTATTTATATGCTTGTTGTCGTAATTTTTTTCCTGGGGAGATTTGCGCTGATGTTCCATTGTACTGCGCACCGCGTACTATTTAAGAAAGAATTTGATTATCTCAATAAATTTCTTCCCTGGCTCATGGCGCCTTTTTTTGGGCACATGGCCGATACTTACTACTCACATCATGTTGGTATGCATCACGCCGAAAATAATTTAGAAGCAGACGAAAGCTCGACGATGCCCTATCAACGGGACTCTTTCAGGGATTTTTTATCCTACTGGGGAAGATTCATGTTCTCGGGCGTCTTTACCCTGGTTGCATATTTTAAAAAGAGAAGCAGGAAAAAATTAATGAACAGCGCCTGGCAGGGTGAAGTTCTGTTTATAGTTTTTAGTATACTAATGTGTTTAATAAACTGGCAGGCAACAGCATGCGTTTTTATCTTCCCGTACTTCTTTTACAGGTTTGTTGCCATGATGGGAAACTGGGTGCAACATGCGTTTATCGACCAGGATGAGCCGTCAAATTCGTACAAAAACAGTATAACCTGTATAAACTCCAGGTATAACTGGCTATGCTGGAACGACGGATATCATGTTGTTCATCATATAAAACAAACCATGCATTGGACGGAACACCCGGTATATTTTCTTAAAACTGTCGACAACTATTCGTTAAACAACGCCGTGGTATTTAGCAAGATAGATTATGTTGCTGTTTGGCTTTGTTTAATGTTTAAACGGTATGATCTTTTAGCCAAAAACTTTGTCAACATTGGCGATCGCTTCAACTCTGATGAAGAAGTAATATTATTTTTAAGGGAACGCGTAAAGCCATTTGTGTTTGCTGGCCGCGAAGTGGAAGCTGTATTGGCATAATCCCTATCCTCATTTTATTTAACAAATTCGGAAGGTAGCCTATCAAGCGGTTGTATTTTAATTTGCCTGTAATACACTTCAGCACCTTCAGATTGTATTTGAATTTTTCCATTGGTGAGCGGCGATTCCTGTCCGTTGTCGAGTTGCCCGTTGTGATATAACACCATCATCACTTTGCCATTTACAACATGTATGCTGGTGTCACCATGGCAATAAAGATCGAGCGTGTTCCATTGGCCAAATGGATTTTCCGCGTCGCCGTCCTTTATACAATGCCTCCCCTGTTTGCTGCCCTGGCTGAAAGTGAGTAACGTTCCCGTTGAGCTGTAAACGTAGTCGGTCTCCGATTTTCTAACCGCTGGTATATCGGCCATTCCACCGGCAACTCCCCACTAGTCGCCGCAATTACCCTCTTCAATCTGAAATTCCTGCGACCGCACCCAGGCACCATAGTCTGCACCATATTTACGAACCGAATGATACAGCAAGCCGCTATCTTTCTTTTTATTCTTTTTTTGCCCCCACGAAAGTGCACCCCATTTAAATTGCAATTGAAGATGATAGTTTTTATATTCCTTTTTTGTTGAAATAGCCCCCCAGTTTTCACCTGAGATACGAATAATATTTTCGTCGTTTTGCTTTACTATGGTAAAAACATGTCGCGGGTCGTTGTTCAAACCTATAGGATTGTCATTAAGGGGTTTGCCGCTGTCATCAAGGTCGGGCCCTATATAAGTGTCCCATCCGGTAAGATCCTTTCCGTTGAACAATTCTTTCCATTGGTCTTTTTTTCCGGTCGGTGCGAAACCAAAAATAATTGTACAGAGCGATAACATTAATAAAAGCTTAGCTGATTTCACATTTGGCTGGTTTAATTTCCCTAATATAGCAACTACGATATATCCGGTTTGCTCGCGTTATTTAGTTCTTTTGAATTATTAATGGATAACCTGTTTACCGGCAGGCTGTCCGGATAATTATCACTTATAAATTTTATAAGCTTTTCGCGGATATAAGACCGAAGTTCAAATGCATCTGATGAGTTTTTAGTGCTTACCAGCACCCGTATTTCTATCGTTCTTTCCTTTGCGTCAGTAACCTGTACAGACTTTCGACGTTTATCCCATAGTTGATTGTGTTCCAAAAGGCGGTCAAGTTCTTGTCTCAAAGCGTCCACAGGGACGGAATAGTCCATATAAAGGAATATGACCCCGGTTAATTCTTCGGAAGCACGGGTCCAATTTTGAAAGGGCTTTTCTATAAAGTAATTAATAGGAAGTATAAGCTGTCGCTGGTCCCAGATTTTCAATACCACGTAGGTAAGCGTTATATCGTCAACACGCCCCCATTCGCCTTCGACCACCAAAATATCACCGATTCTGATGGGTTGAGTAAAGGCGATTTGAAAACCGGCTAAAAAATTTGATAACGACTTTTGCGCTGCAATGCCTATTATAACACCGCCTACGCCAACACCTGTGAGCAACTCCGTACCTATTTCGCGAACATTATCAAAGCTGAACAGGATACCTCCGATAGTTATAAAAATAATAACGGTGATCATTATTTTTCTGATGAATTGCAGTTGCGTCTTTATCTTTCGTTCTTTAACACTGTCGGGCTTGCTGAGATGGTAGGCGTGATAAATATAATCCTCAAAAACTTTTACGGCGCTAATTAACAATGCAGAAAGCGATACAATCAATGCAATTTCAAAAGTGTGATTAAAAAAAGGATAAAATTTTCCTTCAAATACCATTAAAGGAAGCATGAGGTTGAGTACCAAAAGCGGAACAAAAAAATTCAATGCTTTACCGGTATGAACTACAATATTCCTCGGTAATGAATAATCTTTGTGATTTTTATAAAGATTTGATAATACCTTGATTATACTTTTAATAGTAAGACCAATTATTATTGCTAAAGCAACAACTATCAAATTCCACAACCAGGGTTGAATTGTACCGATCCAGCTTTCAAATAAATCTTTCATGGGATCCGATTGTTTAAACAATGATGATTATCGTCAGACTTTATCTGATTAGCTAAAAAAAGAATAAAGATGGAATAAAATATTGGAAAACAACACTCTATGTAATTTGGAAAATAGGAAACCTACTACAAAGGCTTAAGGAGGCAAAATTGAAATTCTGCCTGATAATTATAAGCTTACCGCTTCATTATGGTCTTCCCTGGGGTCCTCAGGAAGTATTTCCATTTGAGGACAATTAATATAATCGGCATACCATTTAATGGCCCCGACCACGTCCAAAGCATCTTCAGCTAAGACATTAATCGTTTCGAATGCAAACAATTTATTATCGGCAAACCCAAAGAGCTGAATTTCGTCGTTATCCGGCCTGAATTGTTCTTCCTCCAGGCAAAAAACCCTGATCTTTAAATTTGTGTCTCTTGAATGAATCACGTCTCTGCAAGGATTATT
>DASXMZ010000003.1:0-3004 GCA_036495385.1 Mucilaginibacter sp.
ATTGGGTGTATTGTTTACTTGATTTTTGAATGGCCTTGGGATTGGTCGCCTTGGTTTCTATCGACATTACCAGCAATTGTGATTTTACATCAAACAGGCTGCTTTGGACAATATAGGTGTGATCGGTCTGGTAGTATCCGGGGCTATAATAGGCGTAGCTATAATCATAATATGCACCAAAGCTATTGTAATAGCCGTATTGTGGATAAGCATAATTGGTATAAACGGTGGTTGTGCCGGGTACATAGGATGTTTCTGTTTGCTTATCAACTAAAGCTATGGTAAATATGGCCTCGCATCCAAGATCGGTAGCGGTAGCTAAAATTTTTTCTTTTTTGGGGATACTCTCCTTACCCGAAAACGGGCCAAAAACGCTGACGCTTTTATATACAGTGAGGCCTTTTGCGGCGGCCGCCTCGGCCAGATCGGTCTCTAAGGTTGTTTTTACTTCCAGGTTGCCTGTAAGGGCAATTATGAAAACACTTTTATAGGGTGTAGGTTTTATCGCTTCCTTGTTTATAAAGGCGCCAATTATTTTTATTGATGGTTCGCCGCACGAAATAAAAGTTAATAAAACTGTAAAGCCGGCAATCGCTAAAAAAAATTTGGTAGATCTCATTTTATTAAAATTTAAGTAGTTAAAGGCTTCATATTTATAAAGGTCATCATTTTTTTGTTCCCTTTTTAAAATACGTCCGTCGCGCCGTTCCAGTTTATAATTTGGAACAAATACCACTGCAGGCCACGTCTGCACCGTTAACAAAAACGTCATGAAAACAATCGACCGGCGATCTGACTCGTCCGGAAAAAACAACACAAAAAAGTTTACACAATTTTATTTTAATAGATCGTATTCATCTTTTAATGACGCGATTACTAAAAAAACGTTTGCTTTTATGTAAACCATCTATTTTGGCTTTTATTCAGCCGGCACTGAGCCCGCCGAAGTGGCTCCCGTATATACGGGACTGCTATCCCTAACTTGAAACTCCGGTAAATGTCTTGTCCAAACAATGGTAACAAGTACGCTACTTCTTTTGGCTTTTGCGCTGTATGCTCGCGTTCAATAGGTTTGTCATACAGGGCGTTTACATATTTCTAACATTTAAATTATTTATTTAACATTATCTTAACACACAGCGACTACTTTTACCGAAATTTTTATAAACAAAAATGTCGTTAAACAGCATACTGCAATATTTTGTCCCACGGGCTAAAACTGTGTTTTTTGTATTATTTGAGCAAGCTGCGTGTAATGTGGTAGTTATGGCACAAATATTAGTTGAGGCCGTAAATTCAACCGACCCGGTTATACGGGAGAAGTTATTTAGGCAAATAGATAAATTAGAAAACAAAGGTGACGAAATAACCCACCAGGTACACCTTGAGTTAGGTAAAAACTTCATTACTCCCTTTGACCGCGAAGATATCCACGCGCTGATATCAGCTATTGACGACGTCGCCGATTATATCCATGGCGCGGCAAACCGGATGAGCTTATACCAGATTGATGACTTCAACGTACCCATCCTTAAACTATCCGACTTAATCTTGCAGGGCGGCATGGAACTTGAGAAAGCCGTAATGGAATTAAAAGATATGAAAAAGGTTCGGAGTATAGCAGACGCGTGCATCAGGATAAATAGCGTTGAAAACCAGGCCGACATTATTTTTAATAACGCCGTTGCCGATCTTTTCCGTTATGAAAAAGACTCTATCCGCCTTATCAAATACAAAGAGATATTGACCTCACTTGAAACCGCAACCGATATGTGTGAGGACGCGGCAAATGTGATGGAATCTATTTTAGTTAAAAACGCTTAAGCAATAAATGATAACTCCTATTCTTATTGCCGTTGTTTGCCTGGCGTTAATATTTGATTATACCAATGGCTTTCATGATGCTGCCAACTCGATTGCTACAATAGTTTCAACGAAAGTATTAACCCCTTTCCAGGCGGTTATGTGGGCAGCGTTCTTTAATTTCCTGGTGTACTTTTTTGTAAAGGATCATAAAGTAGCCAATACCGTGTCGAAAATTGTAGATGCGCATTATGTTACGATGCCGGTAATATTGGCCGGTTTGATAGCGGCGATTTCATGGAATTTAATTACATGGTGGTTTGGTATACCTTCCAGCTCTTCGCATACTTTAATCGGCGGATTTGCCGGCGCGGGGATTACCAATGCGTTATACATGGGCGTAAACGGATTAAGTGCCGTTAATATGCATTATATACTCACCATTTTGGCGTATATTGTTTTGGCCCCGTTTATAGGCTTACTCATCAGCTATATAGTCACAGTGATGATTTTGTACATCTGCCGGAATGCAAGGCCCGCTACAGCCGAGCGCTGGTTCAGACGACTTCAGCTGGTATCTTCGGCCGCGCTTAGCTTTGCCCATGGTGGCAATGATGCTCAAAAAGTGATGGGCATTCTCTATGTTGCTATGGTTACGTCACATTTAACCAAAGCAGGTGCCGCAATGCCCGACTGGATACCATTGGTTTGCTACTCGGCTATTGCATTGGGTACAATGTCAGGTGGCTGGAGAATTGTTAAAACAATGGGGTCGCGAATTACAAAAATTACACCCCTCGAAGGAGTGAGTGCTGAAACCGGCGCCGCCTTAACCTTATTCTTTACTCAGCAATTTGGCATTCCCGTGTCAACCACACATACTACTACCGGTGCAATTATCGGGGTCGGATTAACAAAGCGCTTGTCGGCGGTGCGATGGGGATTGACCATCAATATCGTATGGGCATGGATCATCACCATACCAATTTCCGCAATTATTGCGGCAACGGTGCTGGCTTTGCTAAGGGTAATACTTTGATTTCGCCGTCGGAGGACTTTAACGGATTTCACTTCATCGCCGCAATTAACGCGGTTGGATCGTAGTACCCGTCCTGGGTGGTAATTTTGCCGTCCTTGTTAAACCAGTCGAACAATACCATTTGTATGGCGGCTGTCTTTTTTGTTTTTTTGTTTACCACTG
>DASXMZ010000004.1:0-3713 GCA_036495385.1 Mucilaginibacter sp.
CTGGCGCGGATTGATGAACGCGCCGTCGATAAGTTAACGTAATTAATGCCGGCTATTAGCAATAATAATATGGAAATCAATAAAAATATCTGCACCATTCTTAATGCGGAAGTATTTCCATCTGCCCCAATGAGATGAACACTGGCAAGGTTTTGTAATTCGAATCGCGAATTGCTTTCACCATTTCTCGCTTTTTTATACGCCTCTGTAAGAGCGTTCCCAATTTTAGAATAATCGGCACCCGGTTGCAATTGCACATAAGTATAAAAAGTAAAATTGCCAAGATCCGTATCGATGGTTTTCCAATCGCCATTCCCACCTCTGGCGGTAAATTGTGCAGCACAGAAATCCATTGGAACAATAGCATCATATTGCTGCGAAGAGTTTTCAGGGAAATCTGCCAGTACGCCCGTGACTGTAAAACTGCTGCCATAATACTGAACGATTTTACCCAAAACCTCCATATTCCCATATAGCTTTTTAGCCGTCGATTGCGTAATCACCATGGAGTTATTATTGGGAAAGAGTGACGTCCTATCGCCGCTAATAAGATGGAAATCAAACATGGAAAAAAAGCCATTATCGACGAAGGCAACATTATTATTAGCAAAAATGTTTCGACTTTCTTTATCGGACAATACCTGGCCCGAAGATTCAGTTTCAATTCGTACAACGGATTTTACTTCAGGAAAGGTTGCAGCATAAACAGCCAACGGGCCGGGAACATCGGTCCATGTTGTTTCTTTTCCATCCTGATTAAAATGTGCGCTCAGTTTATATATATCTGCATAATGTTCATGAAATTTATCATAGCTCTTTTCATTTTGCACCCACAACAGCAACATAATGCCGGTGGCAAGCCCCACAGCAAGCCCGCTGATATTAATAGTGCTGTAAAACTTATTGCCAATTAAATTGCGCCATGCTGATTTAAAATAATTTTTAAGCATGAAATGTTTTTTACTAGGTTCACTTTTTGACAAGGCCGTTTCACCCCAAATTGGTGGTACAAACAAGATGCCCTGTATTACTTAATTAAAAGTCAATTATTTACACTAGTTGATCAACAGACTATGTTCGTTTTTGATACACCTGGTGCACGGTTATATTCCAACAATTGTTTTCGCTTTTACATATGTAAACTAATTTATCGTCTCTATTAACTAAATTCACTAACTATTTGTGACGGAATTCCATTCAGCTATTGTTCTTAACTTCATAATTAGTGGTTTTAATAGGCCAGTTCAGGGCTAATACAGCAGATGAAGTAGCAGGCGAAATCTCCGCAACTAAATTTTATATGAACATACAAGAACAAATCAAAAAGTACATTGCTAGCCAGCCTGAACCAAAGCGTGGCGACATGCAAGGGTTACATAGCATCATCCTCAAAGTAAAACCGGCAAGTAAATTATGGTTCCTGGATGGTAAAAACAGTGAAAATAAAACTGTTTCGAATCCTAACATTGGATATGGATTTCAAACCATAAAATATGCTGATGGAAAAACCAGGGAGTTTTATCAAATTGGTTTGAGTGCAAACACAACCGGAATTTCTGTCTATATCCTTGGTATTGAAGACAAGAAATACTTAGCCCAGACATATGGAAAAAAACTCGGCAAGGCGAGCATAAGCGGATATTGCATAAAGTTCAAAACGCTCAAAGATATAAACATTGATATACTTGAAGCGGCCATACGATATGGGTTTGAGGCATCGCATTGACTAAACAGCACCAGGTAAGACTTAGGAACTTATAAGGTGTAATTGTTATTTAAAATTTACAACACAAAAGTCCGAATGAAACGAAAGGCCTGTTTTCATTATGGTATATTGAAGCAATGATCAATGTTAAATCGTCAATAAAAATAATGATTAAAATATTATAATAATTTGATAACAAATTTGTTATTATATCTTACCGTAAACCGATTGATAATTTTTATTTTGTGGGCATTTTTTTCGACAGTTCTGTCTGGATGTCTCTTGCTCACTTTATCTCCATAACCTGTGACTAAAGTCTATTGAGATAAATAAAAAGAGCAAAAATATTCCAACAGTAGTAATTATTCTGTCCAATTTTTCATTATCGATAAACTTATTGCTTACATCATATAATTTCAATCCGAGAAACCCACCAAGCGTATTTGTAATTACATCTGTTATGTCCGTCGCTCCTATTGCGAAAACAAATTGAATTAATTCAGCGGTTATGCTGAAAATCAGTATAAAAGCAAGCTTTCGTAAAAAGTCAATTTTTTTGAAATTGACATTCAAAAGCAAACCAAAAGGAATAAAAAACATACAGTTATATACCATCTCTCCGTAATTAACTCTTCCATGTACAATTGAAGGAGCAGCAAATGGTATCAGGTTAAGACTTCTGTGATGACTATTAAGAACTTTCGAAATATGGAATGAAAATTTGAATAACACTAACCATATTAGTATCACTAAATACAGAGCCAGCAATCCCCTGGATAATGTTTTTCTCATACATTCAGGGTTTTTCAAAATTTAATCAGCTCTTCATCTAAAACATCCATAAATTTTCTATTAAATTATATCAGTTCCCTCAATTGAACTATTCGTTCTTGTCCTGCGTCCGGCTTTATGATTCCTCTCATTGGCCTGGCCATATCGAGGGTTATGAAAATAATCAGGCAGGCCAGTAACACAAATCCTATGATGACAATCCATTCTTTCATTTTAAGAAGCGGTGTAGTAAAGCCGCCGACGAAACTGATAACCAACGCCATAAAAAAAGCATAAAAGAGATCGGCGTAGGCAAACCTGACATCAGCGTGGCATCTCTCTGTGCAGCCACATCAAACATAGCGCTTGGACGGTCGTCGGCCTTATTTTAAACCTGTAGATCGTGGCATTCTACAATTAAATAAAGGCAACTTTCCTGCAGACGAACCGTTCCTATTATTTCTTTATTCCCCAATTTAATTCCACAAATAAGCCCAACCGATTGACATGGTAAAGAAATTCGCTCCGTAAAGAATATAGGCGCCGTTACTAAATGCAATTTTCAATGAACTTCTTTTGCCCGTAGGAAGTGCGAGCGTAAATCCATACCGGACATTTGATATTTCATCATTCTTTTGAACACCATTTTGTGTTGTGCTGCCACCGCCGTAATAGGTTACATCGAAAGCAGCCCAGGCTATTGTACTGATATTATAGCTGATATGTCCTTGAAAAGTACCAATTGGATTTTGTGTTCTTATTGTATTCCCCGGGTAAAAACTGCTGTTGGTGGTGTAAAACCAGATGCCCGCGTATAAGTCGAGCAGCCATCTCTTACTGAGCGGTTGGGATAAAGCTAATTCAGGTTTAAATGCCCAACGTGCGGCGCCCACATTGATTAATTTATCCGGGAAATTCTGTCCGGTTGGCGCGATAATGGTCAGGCTGGTGCCAAATACAGTCTTAGGTTTTTCCTTTGCAAATTCCCGCATCGTTACTGCCGGAGCACCAAATAAAAGTACAGAGAGCCGAAATCTCATATCTCCAATCCCTGAAAGGTATCTGGTTTCCGACTGTCCGCTTACTAACGCAGACGCCTTACCTGACGCATATGGCAACACTGCCAATGCCTGCGCAGTTAATCCGAAAAAACTAAACGAATGTGCATAGTTCAGAATACCTGTGCCTAATGTCGCCTTCAGGTCTGTAAGCGGTATCGAAGGATCCGTCACCACCC
>DASXMZ010000005.1:0-3419 GCA_036495385.1 Mucilaginibacter sp.
GAACATGGCAAAAAGAGCGAACGGTATAGCCAGTGCCCACGCAAAACCAAACATACCAATAGCAGGGCCCAACAGAGCACCGGTGGTTGCGATCTGTGCTAACAATGTGCCAATTATTGGACCTGTACAGCTAAACGACACGAGCGCCAGCGTTGCCGCCATAAAAAATAAGCCGGCAAAACCGCCTTTATCCGAATTGGCATCCATTTTATTTGCCCATGAACTGGGTAATGTAATTTCAAAAGCGCCTAAAAAAGATGCCGCGAATATTACCAGCAATAAAAAGAAAAAGAAGTTAAATACACCATTGGTCGATAAGCTATTGAGCGCATCAGGGCCAAATATAACGGTGATGAAAAGGCCAAATACCACATATATTACAATAATTGACAAGCCATAAACTATGGCTTTACTTACGGCGGCGCTTTTATTCGAGGCGCTCTTAGTAAAGTAGCTAACTGTTAATGGCAGCATCGGGAAAATACAGGGCATCAGCAAAGCTGCAAAACCACTTAAAAGTCCTGCCAAAAAAATAGCCCATAGTGTTTGCTTTTGCGAAGCTTTGTTTATTGTAATTACTGATGGCGTAGTTATCACAGCCTTAGCAACTGCCGCATTATTTTTGTGCGCTGGCGCCACGATCGTATCAGATGGCGCTGACCTAAATTGCACCCCCGCCGAAGATACCGTATCGGCACTTTGCGCATGTGCCACAAGCGTAAAACTTAACAGTAGCCCCAATAAAAATAGTGCACCAAATAGTTTACCCAATCTCTTCTTCACCTTTGCTTTTATTTATCAATTATTTTACTGCGACACTAAACGTAACATCTTCCGGCGGAAGGCATTGTTTATCGTTACAGGTCATATATTCCAATGTACCTTTAACCGTAGCCTTACCGGTTTTTAGTTTTACTTTTTGCTGAAATATTACTTCGTGTTCAAAAAAGCTTACATCCATAGAAAATACTTTTTCAAAACGCTTAATCGGTGTTGGCTCAATGGTATTGCCAATAACCGAGTATTCCTTATCTGCCGGGAAAGTAAATGTAGTTTTTACCGGTCCCTCATCCTTTACTGTTTGCGAGTACAGGTGCCAACCCTGATCTATGGTGGCTTTCATAAATACTACTGCTTCGGTGGCGCTTATTTTTTTAGCTGCATAACTCCAGTGTACGGGAGTCAATATCTGCGCTTTTAATCCTGATGTTGTTGCTGCCAGTATTAGGGCAGCTGCTATGGTAATTACTCTTTTCATGACAATTAATGCGAGGTACACAACTAAATATTAATGAACCGTTCACCCAACCTCGCAATGGGATGATAGCCGGTAAAATTGGTTTCAGTAGAGATATAGCCCTCTCTTATGGGCTCTTGCTTAACCAGATCGGTACTCAAATATTTTTTATTACTATCGCACAACAGTGTTACCACCACAGCATTGTCACCCATTTGTTCTCTAAGCTTAATTGCGCCAATTACGTTGGCACCCGATGAGATACCCACGGCTAAACCCAATTGCCTGCTTAACTTCTGTGCCATAATAATAGCATCGCCGTCGCCGGCTTGTATCACCGCATCCAACTCATCCAGTTTTACAATAGCCGGAATAAATTCATCGGAGATGCCTTGTATGCGATGGCTCCCTACTTTATGGCCTGTTGTCAGCGTAGGCGATTCTGCTGGTTCAAGCGGGTGTATTTTTACTTTCGGATTCATCACCCTGAGGTAGTTACCCACGCCCATTACTGTTCCGCCAGTACCTACTCCTGCAACAAAGGCGTCGGGCATTATGCCTTTTTCAGTTAACTGACGCCATATCTCAAACCCGGTTGTTTTTTCATGGGCTTCGGCGTTGTAGCAGTTTTCAAACTGGCGTGGTAAAAAAACATCACCGGCTTCAGCTATTTCTTCTGATAATTTGATACTTCCTAAAAAGCCACCCTGCTCTTTGCTGATCAAAATGACATCCGCACCCAAACTTTGAATGATGCTTATTCTTTCTTTACTTAACCAGTTAGGCATAATGATCTTCACATTGTGACCCAGTGCCTTGCCAATTGCAGCGAAAGAAATACCTGTATTACCACTTGTGGCTTCTACTATAGTATCTGTTGATTTTATCTTTCCATTTTTATATGCCTGGTACATGATATAAAGTGCCATGCGGTCCTTAACGCTGCCCGTCAGATTGTAATTTTCGCATTTAACAAAAATCACTCCCGGCTTGCCTTTATAATTGTAATCTAAAGCCATCATTGGCGTATTGCCAACCAGGTGCCATAACTCTTTAAATTTTAGTTCAAGATCTATACTTAACGCAGATTCTTTTATCATAAAACTTATTATTGGTATAAAAAACTACAACCATTGCCTTCAAAACCGTAAACTTTATGGTCTTGAGCATTTCTATTTATTTCGGATTTATTGCTTATCAAAATCAGACAAACTAATTCTTTTACTTTGGCCTTTAGAACAAAAGGCCCGACAGGTTAATTTATGCACTCTTCAATTTCAACTCCTGCATCAGGGATTGCACCATTGGGGATGCGGCCATTTTCTGATTGTATTTATATTCCATTGGCCCTTTGCCGGCGACTTTTTTAAATATCCTTGAAAAATAATAAGGGTCGTCATAGCCAACTTTTCCGGCGATTTCTTTTACGAAAAGATCACTATTAACAAGAAACTGACAGGCTTGCTGAATTTTTATCTTAATAAAATAATCCATGGGTGAAAGTCCGGTTTTCTGCTTAAAGAGAACGGTATAACGAGACGGAGAATAGCAAAACTCACTGGCAAGTTCGTCAACACTAAGACGTTTGTGAACATTTGCAGTCATAAATAAAATAGACCGATCTACCAGGTGTTCTATTTCAGATTCTCTGAATGATTTTTCCTCAAAACCGTTTAATACTACCGGCATCGGAATATTAATTTGTCGCTCTCTCATTAATCAATCGTTGTTGTTAAGATACATTTCTGTTAATTAGTGGGAGTCAAAACTATGGTTTCAAGTAGCGCACAAAGAATAAAGCGTCACTACAATACCTTTACAAAATGGATTTTGCGCCTTAACTTTACCACTACAAAAGGCATTTATTGGGCCGCAAAGTGAATTTGGTGTACCCTTAAAGGGAAAAAAAGTAAAACATCTTAGGAAGTACGATGTGGAATTTATAGAAGAAGTGATGAGGTTGGCAGTGAACGGCCCAGGTGCCTGCCCAGCGTGATGGCGTAGTTTTAAAGCCCTTGCTATAGTGTCAATTATAAAATGTCGGGGGTCTTGGTCTTACGTTGGCAGTCTCGAGTCTTAAGCCAAAAAAGCAAAACCCGACTTTAGACTTACGACTAAAGTTTGCGATACACAATCGTGGGCGTCAACCTAACTGTGATAAGAACATTATCAGATTTTGGTC
>DASXMZ010000006.1:0-6213 GCA_036495385.1 Mucilaginibacter sp.
CCTGATAGTTTTTTCTCCCTTGCATGGTATTAAGATACTAAAAATCAATATATTAACCAAATATATTTGATAATAGTTAACTTAGTTGCGCAACGGCCACGTCCTCGTGCCCCGCTTCACGGGTAAACGACATGCAATTTCTATCTTCTAATTTGTAAGCCACACACAAATCAACTAAGTTTATTTGTATGGAAACACTTGTTATTAATGTTCCGGATGAAAAAAGCGCGGTAGTAAAGCTGTTGCTAAAAGAACTGGGCGTTACCATCCAAAATAAAGCCAAAGCAAGGCAGCTTGCTAACGAAATAAATGCGATGGTTAAACCTGGTCCTAAACCGGATATGGATGAAATTGTTGCGGAAGTAAAAAACGTTCGCGCCGGCAGATGATATGATCGGTGTTTCGATGTTATTGATGACCGTATCTGGTTTATTCGTATCTTTATTATAAAAAAATCAATATTCAGTCAGCTATTGATAGATGGCACTTAATTTTGTACAATGACCACGATCACTTTGCAATTACCTGATAGCCTTGCCGAACAGCCGTATTATGCTGTACGATTCATCGCGGCTAAGTTTTATGAGTCGGGCAGACTTTCTTTGGGCCAGGCCGCTGAAATGGCGGGTTTGTCAAAACGTACATTTGCTGAACTATTAGGCGACTACGGGGTGTCCATCATTAATTATTCTGTTGAAGACCTAAAGGATGAACTCAGCAGAAACGCCGGAATCTAAATTGTCTACAGTGAGACGGCTTGTCGTTTTCAGGAAAACAGTCGCGCAAATTTAAAAATCAATTTCGCGAAAGTTGGTGGCAGCATTTTGTCAGTAAAAAAGTGCGATTTAAGATGAATATAAAATCACAAATAGCTATTAATGAGCGATTAACAAAAAGTTAGCGTTTGTCGTGAGCGTGAACAGTGAACATGAAAAAACGCACTGATCACAGATTTCAATGCTTATTTTTGGGGATTTCAATGATTGTTTTAGGCGATTTCCCCGCCTTATTCGATTATAGATTTAATACAATTTCATGGTTTACATACTTTTTTGTTAAAATATTGATGATCAATACCTTAACAACAAATCATCCTGAATTGTGTAAACTTTTGTAAACCCTTGTATAGTTTTTTCGGACGAGTCATTTTGCGAAGGTTATCTAAAATCCGAAATCCCAATTCGTAACTCCGAAATCCTTCTAAACGTTCCCCCACCCATGCGCCAGTACATCGGCCAGGTGCATAGTTTTTAACGGCAGGTTATTTTTATCGATATAGCTTTGAATGTGCAACAGGCAGGAGGCATCGGTGGAGATGATATATTCGGCTCCCGCTTCCAGGGCATTGTTAACCTTTTGCTGGGCCATAGCAGTTGAGATGGCATCGAACTTTACAGCAAAGGTACCTCCAAAACCACAGCAGGTTTCATTATCTTTTAAGGGAACAAGTTCCAGGCCAAGGACTTTTGAAAGCAGCTGGTGGGGTTCATTTTTAATTTTGCATTCGCGCAAAGCAGCGCAGCTATCGTGATAAACTGCCCTTCCCTCCAACTCAGCGCCGAAGTAATCAACCTGTAGTACATTTACCAGGAACTCAGACAGTTCGTAGATATTGCCCTGTATGGCCCGGCATTTATTGTGCGAAGTGGTGTTGGTAAACAGGTCGTTATAATAATTTTTAACCATGCCCGTGCAAGACGCTGAAGGCATTACAATAACACTATCTTCGGGGAAATCATTTAAGAATTTACTCCCCACCGCTTTGGCATCGTCCCAAAACCCGGAGTTAAAGGCCGGCTGACCGCAGCAGGTTTGTTTTGGATTGTAGTGAACAGTACAACCGGCTTTTTCCAACACTTTTATGGTGTTAAAAGCAGTTTCTGGAAATAGTTGATCAATAAAACAGGGGATAAACAGTTCGATATTCATTAGCAGCAATTATCGGCTGCTAATTTGAGAAAAATGTTTGAGGTTACGGCAATGTCAGAATCAGGATTTTCAGGATTTGTGGATTTTCAGGATGGTTAGCCAATATCTTGTAAATCCTTTAATCCTGTAAATCCTGATTCAGACAAATTTTTACTTCGCTGGCATATCAAACACAGTAGGATCAACATCCTTATTAAGCTCAATTGTTTTTACAACATAAGCTAACTGAAACTGGCCAAGATCGACGTCGATTTTGTAAGGTGACATTAAACCCGCGTCACCTTTACGATAATCGGACAAGGTTGTGGTTATATCAACCGGCTGCCCCTGCATATCACCCTTAGTTATCACTTTGCTGATCAGGTAGGTTGTTCCATCAATAAAATAGGTGGATTCAACATTACCGGGCGAGATGAGCTTTATTTTGTAATTGTTGCCGTCTTTTGCCAACAATTCCGCTTTGTAGCCTTTTGATGCATAATCCATTAAAGCGCCCCCGGCATAAATCTGGTACCTGCCCGCCTGGTATTGGTTATCCGGCATTGCCTCCGGGCCTGATCCGCCCGTAAATGGATTAATTGTCCACCCGCTCTTGGCGTTATAGCACTGAACAATCTTAGAGCCATTGATTTCGGATTCGGATTTGTACCCTACCCCATTTAGCAATACAGAAGAAGAAGGGTTGTCGGCACCCATAACCTGGATTGTGCTGGTTATGGTTACAGATTTTACAGCAGCAATTTTGTCCTTTCCGCCCATGGCATCAAGATGTTTACCTACAATATCATCAACGGTTTGTGCGCTGGCAGCCATACTTGTGAATACAGCTGCGAATAGCAGCGTTAGTTTTGCGATTTTCATTTTTTTAGTTTTGGTGAGAATTGATAATAAGTGATTTGATTATTTACTGGTTAGATTATTGATTAGCGTTTTTGTTACTAAATAATTTACCTGCCACCTTTAATTAGCCCTGTATTATAAACACCCATAACATCATATTAATAAAACATTTATCCATTAGCAATGTAGTAATTTATGAGTAAATGTAATGGTTAAAAAGGTAATTTATAAATACTTGCCGATCATGGAAAAATATAAATGGATAACCGCAATATGTTTGATGTTAATAGCCATAGGCATTAGTTGTAAAACAAAAAAATTCGAAACTACAAACGCTACTACTGTTATAATCGTATCCCCGCAGGCAATTGAAAGGGGGAAAGTTTTAGTATACAGCAGTTGCGGCGGTTGTCACTATAACAATGCGGCTAAGAAGTTTATCGGAAACAGGATCGAAGATGTGCCGGGCTTTGTTGGAAAGGTTTATTCTGCAAATCTCACCAAATCAAAATCGCACGGTATTCCGCCAAAATACACCTTTGCCCAGTTAAAGTATCTTTTAAAAACGGGGGTTGCTTATGACGGCAGGTTTATCCCATATATGCTGCGGCCGAACATGGCGGATGAGGACTTAGACGACATCGTTGATTATTTGCGATCCGACGACCCGGCAGTTGCGGCGGCTGATACCACCGTTGGCCTAACCAGTTATAGTCCCCTGGGTAAAACTTTTATGGGCATGAATGCGAAGCCCTTGCCAAATAATACGGGCATTAAGCGCCCTTCGGAAAATGAACCGGTTGCTTTAGGACGATATCTTGTGGATAACCTTGGCTGTTTTCATTGCCACTCAAAAAACCTTACTTCGTTAAATTACCTTCATCCTGAACAATCTAAAGGCTACCTGGAAGGCGGTTTTAAACTTAAGGGCGAACATGGTGAGGTAGCTGCTTCAAATATTACACCTGATAAACAGACAGGAATTGGAAACTACACTAAACAGGATTTCCTTAAAGCCTTAAAAGACGGTCAGGGGCCTGACATGAAACTTAGAGCGCCGATGCCAAAGTTTCAGATGCTAAGTAATGGCGAAATTGATGCGATTTATGCATATATACAAACGGTACCACCCAAAAATCATAAAGTAAAAGAATGAATTTAATTCGCATCCGCGGGATAATGGATACCAGCGATAGCTCGTATTTTATCAAGGGTTTCCATTAGCAAGAGTGTGTCGGCAAATGATACAATGGGACTTTCTGTAAGTCCTTTTCTTAGACAATCATTTACATGCCTCGCCTCGTATTGATAGCCGAAGCCTGCTTCCTTTTCTATCAGTATAACCTGGCGACTGTCTACTTTGTCATTATAAAATTCAACCGTCGAAGATGTTTCATAAAACCTTGAAGTAAGCCTTATCCGTCCTTCAGTGCCGCAAATGTCAGCCTCTGTTGCCAGATTAGAGGAAAAGGTAGAAAACAACTGGGCCAGAGCTCCGCTTTTATATCTGAATAAAATGGCGCATTGCTCGTCAACACCTGTTGATGCCGGAGTAATAACGGCGTCAACAGCATCTGGCTTCCCCAATATGCTCATGGCTATAAATACGTTGTAAATTCCAATGTCCATTACCGTTCCGCCACCCAATTCCGGGTCAAATAATCGGGCAGGTACAGGCGCCGTTGGTTTGAAGCCGAAATTTATGAGTATGGCCCGTATTTCACCCAATAAGCCTTGTTTTACCATTTCCTGCATTTTTATATAATGCGGGTGAAATTTTGTCCATAAAGCTTCCATCAAAAACAGTTTCTTTTCCTTTGCTATTTGAATCATCCCGATAGCTTGCCTGCTATTCATAGCAAAAGGTTTTTCGCATAATACCGCTTTATTGTGCTGCAAACACAACAATGTGTTTTCATGATGAAGGTTGTGCGGAGTGGCGATGTAGATCACGTCCACTTCTGGATTTTGCGCCAACTCCAGGTAACTGCAATGACAGTATTTTACCGGGAACTCTTTATTGAACTCATCAGCCGACTGTTTGCCCCGAGATCCAATGGCTATTAATTCAGCGTCTGCTACCAGTTTAAGATCGGAAGCAAACTTACGTGCAATGCGGCCTGCGCCTAGAATTCCCCAGCGGATATTTTTCATGATTGTGATATCAGTTTAATTCGTTGCCAGGTTGCAATTCAAAATGATAAAATGACCGCCTTGCAATTTCTGTTTTACTAAGTACAAAACCTAGTTTTTTTATAACCCTTGCCGAAGCTTCATTGCGAATATCAACCATCGTAACTATCTTTTTTATTTTAAGTTCATCAAAACCAAATTTTATAAATGCCAGTCCTGCTTCAGTGGCAAATCCCATTCCCCAGTATGCCTTTGCGATGTACAAACCCAGCGATGCCTCGCCGCCAATAACTCCGCCATCATTATTAAAATGAGGGTATATACCGCAGCGGCCAATATAACTATCTTTGGCTTTATAAACTGTCGCCCACATCGACAAACGGTTTGTTACCGGTTTTAGCGCGACCTTAAATCTATGTTCAGCTTCTTCGCGCGTCCGCGGCTTACCGCCAACATAACGCCTAAAATCTGCATCCATTTCCATAGCGCAATAATCCTCTACATCTGCGGTTAAATGCGGGCGGAAAAGAAGCCTTTCTGTTTCGAGGATTATTTCATGGTTCGTCATATTCAAAATACGTTAAATATCGTCTTTCTGTTTGATTGAAGCAGAATATTTTTTACAGATCCGGTACCCTGAAAGCCAAATCCAACGCCGACAATCTCTACTGCGTATGCAGGCATAGGCATTTCGGATGCCAATTTGCTATTTATAAAATATTGAATCTTATCGCCCTCATTTTTACAAGACACCTGCACCCAATCGGAAAAATCGACACCAAAACCAGAGAGATTGGCCGTTTTACCAGACACAATCCGTTCTACACTTAATAAGTTAATCTCAGAAACACAACCTTTTGCACTTAGCGGTATAATAATTGGGCCAGTATCGGTAATGAGTGATACGGAAACAAATTGGCATGCCGCAGATCCTTCGTTGTATTCGTTTTTTACCTTTACACTGTATGAGAAGCCTTTAAGCGGAACAGCGGTAAAGTTGCCAACATTGAAATACTTAACAAGGGCAGGATGAAACTCCATTGCCGTATTTTCTTTCAGGATGGACCCGGGTTTTAAGCCTAATGTACTTTTAGTTATAAAGTCAGAATCTTTCAAATAAAGCGGGACGGGTTTATTTTCGATAAGACCGAGCCATCCGGTTGTCGGAATCATCAATTTGTGTTGCTTCACTACTTTACCATCCACCACCAGTTTAGCCTGGTAAAAACCAGGCTCATAGTAAACGGATGTGTGTTGATGAAGATCCTTTCTTACCAAAGTTTTTGTACGCGGATCCCATGATTGCTGTAT
>DASXMZ010000007.1:0-2976 GCA_036495385.1 Mucilaginibacter sp.
GAAGAATACAACCGTAAATTCAGCGAAGAGGTGCTTGTTGGCAAACTATCGGGGATTTTCGCTAGCCTTGCTATTTTTATTTCGTGTTTGGGTTTGTTCGGACTGGCGGCATTTGTTGCAGAGCAACGTACCAAAGAAATAGGCATCAGAAAAGTTTTAGGAGCAACAGTAAGCCAGGTGTGGGTGTTGCTTTCAAAAGATTTTATCGTGCTGGTATTGATCAGCTGTGTAATCGCTTCGCCTATTGCCTTTTATTTTTTACAAAAATGGCTGACCAAATACGATTATCACATTACAATCGGACCTGGTATTTTTATAGTTTCGGCAATCGTTGCAATTGCCATTACACTGGTTACAGTAAGTTCACAGGCGATTAAAGCCGCGCTTACAAACCCGGTTAAGAGTTTAAAAACGGAGTAAAGCCCCACCCAAACCCTCCCCGATTGGGAGGGCTTCAGAAGATTTTAAAATCTCCCCTTCCGGGGGAGATTTAGAGGGGGCTGAATTGATGAATTAATAAACGACCTATGATAAAGAATTATTTAAAAATTGCAATTCGGCAATTGCGCAAACAAAAAATGTATTCGGCTATCAAGATTGGTGGCTTTGCATTAAGTATAGCTGCCTGTATATTGATCGGGCTTTATATTAAGGACGAATTAAGTTACGATAAATCCTATCCCAACACCAACCGAATTTACCGCCTTGTGGAGTACTACACGCACGACGGCATAACAGAAAAAGGCGACGATTACCCGGCGCCTATTTCAAAAGCTTTAAAGGCAGATTTCCCCGAGATTGAAAAATCTGCACGCCTGATGCCTAATTCGCTTTTTCAAAATGCAGGCAGCAACGAATTAAGGCGTGCTGACCAGGTTGAAAACGCTCATGAAGAAGGCTTTACCTATGCCGATCCGGAATTACTTGACATATTAAAAACACCAATGGTTTATGGCGACCGCCTGAAAGCGCTTGCCGAACCAAACACTATGGTGATGTCGCGGCGTAAAGCTGATAAGTATTTTCCCAATCAAAATCCGGTTGGCAAAATAATGTACCTTAATAATGACAAAAGCAAACCATATACAGTTGGTGGTGTGATGGAAAATCCGCCAAAGACATCACACCTGCAATTTGATTTTTTATTGACGCTAAATGGTATTGAATTTTATAAGGGCGAGCAAACTAACTGGAATGCCAGTAACTATCCGGACTATGTTTTGCTTCGCCCTGGTACAAACCCGGCAGTGTTAGAAAAAAAGATCACGGCTGATATTGACAAAAATTATCTACTGCCTGCCCTTATCAGTATTAGCTACAAGGATGCAGAAAAAGAGTTACAAAAATTATCATTTAAGCTTCAACCGATCAGTGATATTCACCTAAAATCATACGATGTACAGGACGAATTTCAGCATGGCGACATCCGTTTTATCTGGCTGTTTGGCGCTATAGCAGGGTTTATATTAACCATCGCCTGCATCAACTTTGTAAATCTTTCTACTGCAAAATCCGCTAACCGCGCTAAAGAGGTGGGACTAAGAAAAGTGGTCGGCTCAACTCGTTACAGCCTTATTAACCAGTTCCTTGCTGAATCGTTGCTTTACAGTGTTTTGTCTTTTATAATCGGCGTATTGCTGGCCTGGGTGTTGCTCCCATATTTTAATACACTGGCGTCAAAAAGCTTAACAATGCCCTGGTCGACATACTGGTTTATGCCGGTCATTTTTGCGGCGGCATTTATAGTAGGAACTGCCGCAGGCATATATCCCGCTTTTTACCTTTCCTCATTTAAACCTGCCAGCGTATTAAAGGGATCAATAAGCACAGGCAGCAAAAATTCATTGCTTAGAAACGGCCTGGTTGTTTTTCAGTTTACAACCTCCATTATATTGATCATCAGCACGTTTGTGATCTACAACCAAATGAAGTATATCCTTAATAAAGATGTAGGCTTTAACCGGGACCAGGTGATGGTTTTACAAGGTACCAACACACTTGGTGATAACGGTGTAAAAACTTTTAAAGAAGAGGTACAGAAATTATCATCGGTAAAAAGTGTTTCAATTGGCGACTACCTGCCGATAGATGAAGGTAAACGCAACGGAAATATGTTATACAACGAAGGAAAATCAAAGGTTGAAAAAGGTGTGTCGACCCAATTCTGGATTGTTGACAACGATTACCTAAAAACATTTGGTATGAAACTGCTGGAAGGTTCAGATTTTTCTGCTGATGTTAATAAGGATCAGCAAGGCGTTATCATCAATCAAACTATGGTTAAACAGCTTGGTCTTAAAAACCCCATCGGTAAAATTATCACTCACGGTGGTGACGTATTGCGGATAATTGGGGTTGTAAAAGATTTTAATTACCAATCCCTCAAAAATTCTATTGGCGCCGTGTGCCTGTTTAAAGGCATTAGCCCGTCCATCGTGTCTGTAAAGATCGGTGGCGGCAACATGGCCAACACAATAAGCGAAATTTCATCAATATGGAAAAATCTGTCCCCATCGCAACCCATCCGTTATACATTCCTTGATGAGAGTTTTGCCAAAATGTATGCCAATGAGCAACGCTTAGGCCACATATTGACAAGTTTTGCTGCGCTCGCAATTATTATTGCTTGTTTGGGGTTATTTGCTTTAGCCTCATTTATGGCCGAGCAGCGTGCGAAAGAAATTGGCATCCGAAAGGTATTGGGAGCAAGCGTTCAGAGCATTACAAGGCTGTTATCGTTAGATTTTGTGAAGTTGGTTTTCATCGCCATCGTTATTGCATCCCCTATAGCATGGTGGGCAATGAATAAATGGCTTGAAGATTTTACATATAAAACAGCCCTCGCCTGGTGGATATTTGCGCTGGCAGGTGTAGTGGCTATTGCGATTGCTTTGTTAACTGTGAGTTTTCAATCAATTAAGGCCGCTATCGCCAATCCTATTAAAGCTTTGAAAACGGAGTAGAGCCCCACCTAAA
>DASXMZ010000008.1:0-6810 GCA_036495385.1 Mucilaginibacter sp.
GAACCTACAAAAAAAGCAAGCCTGCTCCAACTGCCTAAACTGCAGATTGGATACAATGATAATCAGATTTTATCCATTATGGTAATAAAATAGAAAAACCGGTTTTTTTATACCTATAGGCCTTTTTATAAAAAATAATAATTTCATCAAAAATACTGATTTCTATTTGCAAAACCGGTTTTATTAATTAGTATTGCAACCCAAAGCAGGCGACTAATTTTCAAAGCCCTTAGTCCGTAGTCAGGCCGGAATTTAATCCTGCACCAATTATTAAAATAAATTATTATGATGGAATTCCTTTTTTCATGCAAGGCTCCAGTGACTTTGTGCTTATTAATGGACTTTATTATAAAGGAAAAGAGCCAAAAGTAACATTAGGTCTTTATACGGAATTAAAAAGGAAACGAGCCCAACGCCGAACATAGACACCAAACGCTGTCGGACAGCTAATAATAGAATAATGCAAATTAAGAATTTGTCGTCCCCGTATATTTTGACTGCTGATATTGGCGGGTCACATATAACTGCAGCTATTTACGACGCCAAAACCAACACTATTTTAAACAATAGCAAAATCAGGGCCGGGCTGATAAGTAATGGGTCGGCAGCAGATATCTTAGCTTCATGGAGCGATGTTTTTCAGCAGGTTTCAAAGAATACAAAGCTAAAAATAACGGGATCAAGTGTTGCAATGCCAGGGCCGTTTGACTACGGAAAAGGGATATCCTATATTAAAGGGCTAAATAAGTACGAAGCACTGTACGGTATGAATATAAAGGAATTCCTGGCAGACCTGCTAAAACTTCACCCGCAAATGATCAGGTTCAGGAATGATGCGGAGTCGACCATTGCCGGTGAGGTTTTAATGGGAGCCGGAAAGGAATACCGGGAGGTGATAGGTGTTACCCTTGGCACTGGCTTTGGGTCTGCCTATAGCATCAAGGGGATCACCGAAGATATTAACCTGGGAAGCGAGCCATACAAAGAAACAATAGCCGATGATTACTTTTCAACGCGCTGGTTTTTAAAACGTTATATGGACTTAACTGGCATCGCCTTAACCGGCGGCGTTAAGGAGCTTGTTTCCCTGGTAGTGAAAAATTCAATCGCAAGGAGTTTATTTAACGAATTTGCCGAGAATATGGGTGAGTTCCTCGTTACGCAGATTGAGCACTATCAACCCGAGGCGCTAATTATTTGCGGCAATATCGCTAAAGCGTCTGAGTTGTTTGTTCCTCAGCTCACTAAAAGATTGAGTTCAGTAAATATCAAAACTGCTCAACTTGGCGAAAATGCGCCGTTAATTGGAGCAGCTGCGATGTTTAGTGACATGCCCGGTTCGAAACCTATTAATTCAGCAACCAATTTATAGCCTAACAGATATGCAAAAAGCGGCCTTTATCGAAAAAAAGTTTGTAGTTAACTTTATTTTTGTTACCTCCTTGTTCCTGATGTGGGGGGTATTGCACTCCATGAGTGATGTGCTCAACAAGTACTTCCAGGGAGCGTTGAATGTTTCAAAATCTCAGTCGGGGCTGATCCAGCTATCTGTGTTTGGCGCTTATTTTATTATGAGCGTTCCGGCTGGTTATTTTTTAAAGAAGTTTGGTTATAAGCCGGGCGTGATCCTTGGCCTTTCATTATTCGCAATTGGAACTTTTCTGTTCGTGCCGGCGGCTGATGCAGGGTCGTTTGGTTTTTTCAGGATCGCTTTGTTCGTAATGGGCTGCGGAATGGCAACACTCGAAACGGTTGCCCATCCTTTCGCCGCTGCTTTAGGTGATCAGCGCACAAGCGACAGGCGTATTAATTTTTCACAATCATTCAACGCTCTAGGTGCCACTTGCGGACCATTAATCGCTTCCTGGTTTCTGCTTCGTGCAACGGCAGGTAATTCATCGGATCTTACTTCGGTTAAATTCCTGTATGTAAGTATCGGCGGGGTACTTACCTTACTTATCGTCGCATTTTTATTTCTGAAAGTACCAGTGTTAGCTGATCCCCACGTCGACGTAGCTAAAGTTGACCCTGAAGAAATCGAGGCATTGAACATCGATGTGGCGCCTGCAAAAAAATTATATCAGCATAAACATTTTGTATGGGCTGTTGCAGCCCAGTTTTTTAACGTTGCAGCACAAGCCGGTACCTGGGCCTTTTTTATTAACTACGGGCATGAGGTAATGGGATTTAGCAATCTTTCAGCCGGAAGGTACATGAGTGTTTTCATGGCGATGATGATGCTGGGCCGCTTTACCGGAACTTATTTAATGAAGTTTATCGCACCAAACAAATTACTCGCGCTTTTCGCATTGGGCAGCATCATTATGTGTCTCATAGTAGCACAGGGTTTAGGTTGGCCCTCTTATATCGCATTGATGATGATCAACTTTTTCTTCAGTATTATGTTTCCAACCATTTTTAGCCTTGGGTTAAAAAACCTTGGAAATCATACACAACAGGCATCGTCATTTATTTCGATGGGAGTTGTTGGCGGCGCATTTTTTCCCCTTGTAATGGGACAGATTGCAAATCATGATGTTGCTAAGGCATATTACCTGCCCATTGTATGTTATGCTGTTATATTTTTATTTGGCTATAAGCTATATAAGGTAAAACATTAGCAGGTTTTGTCTGTAAATAATTGAGTGTAGCTGCCTGGAATAGAACTTTTTGTCACCCCTGAAAAAGTTTAAAAAATAATTTGCAAAACCGGTTTTATTAATTAATATTGTCAACAAAACCGGTTTTGCAAATTAGACCTGCCAAATCCGCTGATCAACCAATTTATAGACTATTAATGAAAAAGAAACTTATTAAACTTACAGGTGTTTTAGCCTGTTTATTGGTTTTTGGTTTTAGCAATGCGCAAACAGCGAGGCCGGATACCCTGCCCAAATGGGCATTCGGCGGTTTTGTAAGGCCCCCAAATATTAATCCTATTATTTCTCCCGATTCCGATGCCAGTTTTTTTGATCCAATGTCGAATAAACTGGTAAAATGGGAGGCTAATTATACATTTAATCCTGCGGCCACTATTAAGAGCGGGAAAATAGTGGTTTTATACCGATCGGAAGATAAAACTGGTGTCGAGATTGGTACCCGAACGTCACGTATAGGTTTTGCGGAAAGCAGCGATGGCCTTACTTTTACCAGAAAAAGCAAGCCTGTATTATTTCCCGGCAATGATAACCAGAAAGAATATGAATGGCCCGGTGGCTGCGAAGATCCACGCGTCGCTGTAACCAAAAAGGGAACTTATGTTATGTTCTACACCCAATGGAACCACAAGGTTCCCCGCCTCGGAGTGGCTACCTCAAAAGACCTCGTGACATGGGTAAAACATGGTCCCATCTTCAGAAAATTTAAAAACGGAAAGTTCGCTGATATTCCTAATAAATCTGCATCGATTTTGACAAAACTTGAGGGTAATCGGCTGGTTATTGCAAAAATCAACGGTAAATATTGGATGTATTGGGGCGAATTACATGTTTTTGCAGCCACGTCAGCCAATCTGTTTGACTGGAGCCCCTTGGTTGATAATAAAGGCGACTTAAAGCAGCTGATCTCACCCCGTCAGGGTTATTTTGATAGTGACTTAACTGAATGCGGTCCACCGGCAATTATGACCGTTAAAGGGATTATTTTGTTTTATAACGGAAAAAATCATCCCGGCGATGGCGGAGATAAACGATTCAATGGCGATTCATATTGCGCAGGCCAGGTGTTATTCTCCCTGACCGATCCTACGCATGCAATCGGCCGCCTGGACGTTCCGTTCATGCGCCCGATGGAATCTTTTGAAAAAAGCGGACAATATATTAACGGAACTGTTTTTATTGAAGGCCTGGTTTACTTCAGGGAAAAATGGTTTCTATATTATGGATGTGCCGACTCAAGGGTTGGAGTTGCGGTTTTCGATCCACACAAAGCCGCACCTCCGGATCCTATACCAATTTTATAGGCCAAGACCTTTACAATAGTCGTTTATTTTTTAGTAAACCCACTGATATTAAGTGGTAAGGGGTGTGTTTTTTTAATTTTTTGACAAGGACTTGGAGGAGTCACGATTTTGAACAATTAATGACATTGAAATACATACATAAAACAGACGCAAACCCATCAAACCAAAGAGAAGAAAGGACAAAAAAATATGAATTAATTTACTAAAAAAGACTTCATAGGCCAGGAACGAATTATAGCACGCAGTTCCCGGTCAAATTGACCATACCTTTCTGGCAGGTCATAGGATTATTTAATTATTTACATTAATTCAAAGTATATGAAAAAAACTTACCGTTATTTCATTATCCGTCGATATGAAAAAAGAATTTCTTTATGTGTAAGATGTGTTTATGCCTTGCTGATGGCGGCATTAATTCAATTGCCTGCATTAGGAAGTGTTATAAAAAACAACCATAAAGAGCTATCAAAAAGCATTGCTTCGTTCAAGCAGCCACGCTTCAAAGTTGAAATCAGTGACATAACAGTCACCGGAAAAGTCACCGACGAAAAAGGAGAAGTTCTTATCGGCGCAACAGTTGCAGCAAAAAATGGCAAAGGGATATCCATTACTGACGCTAATGGAGATTTCAAACTTAGCGCTCCGGAGAACGCTACCCTGGTGGTATCCTATGTTGGCTATCAGACAGCGGAAATCCCAATAAATGGCCGCACACAAATCAGCGTTTCTCTAAAACCTCTTGCAGGTAATTTAAACGAAGTGGTGGTGGTTGGTTATACTACACAACGAAAAAAGGACCTAACGGGTGCCGTATCAGTAATAAGCAGTAAGGATATCAATGCAATTCCAGTCGGCGGAGTTGACCAGATAATGCAGGGCAAAGCTGCTGGCGTAACGGTAACCGAAAATACCGGAGCACCCGGGGATGGAATAAGTGTTTTGGTTCGTGGTGTAGGCACCATTAATAGCAATGCCCCGTTATATATCATTGATGGGGTGCCAACTCAAAATGGTATAAACGAAATATCACCCGGCGACATCGAAAGCATCAATATCCTTAAGGATGCATCGTCAGCGGCTATATATGGCGCAAGGGCCGCAAGCGGAGTGGTCATAGTAACAACTAAACGCGGCAAATCCGGTAAAACCCAGCTAAGCTTTGATGCTTATACAGGGGTTCAAACACCCCAGAATTTGATAAAGATGGCCGACAACGCACAGTACGTAAAAGCCTTTAATACTGCGGCTAAGAATGACGGCCGGTCGCTGATCTCAGATAGCCTGGCCAGTACCTTATCTGATGTAAACTGGCTGAAGGAAGTTCTTAAGCCGGCACCTATCAGTAATATCAATCTTTCTCTCAGCGGTGGAAATGAAACTTCTCAATATATCGTTGCAGGCAATTATTTTACCCAGGATGGTTTGATAAAGAACTCGTCTTTTGACAGGTTTAACCTTCGGACAGCCGTGAGCGGTACGGTAAAAAAGTATCTTAAATTAGGGACTAATGTAAATCTCTCTTATTCAAAAACCAGAGTGGTCGGCACCTCCGGCGATGGTTATACCGGGGCCGCCGCCAGTATTGTGCGCTATGCGCTATTCCGTACGCCGGGCACTCCAGTTTATAATGCGGCGGGACAATTTGTTGATTTGCCAAAACAGGATCCCAGTGTAAACGGCAATTTTTTAGGTGATGGAATTAATCCTGTCGCATTGGCCGACGCAAGCGATGACAACTATTATGGCTATACTATACTCGGCGACGCTTATGCAGAACTTGACCCGATAAAGGGTTTGAAAATAAAATCGGATATCGGTTTAAATCTGATACAAACCGATTATAAACAGTTTTTTGCAACCTTCGGGATAGATCGTAATTTTAATTCGCCTAACTCACTTGCACAATCGCACACCAATAATTTAAATTACAATTGGACGAACACTGCTACCTACGATTTAACACTGGGTAAAAATGTATTGAATTTTTTAGTCGGCACTGAAGCAATTAAACAGGATGTGCAAGCATTATCCGCGTCGCGTACCGGATTTGTAAACCAAACATCTGATTTTCAATATTTGGATAATGGGACAGCATCCAGTCAGCAAAACGGTGGAAATGAATTTCATATGGCGCTGTTTTCGCTATTTGGGCGGGTAAATTACCAGTACAATAATAAATACCTCGCAAGTTTTAACTTCCGGCGTGACGGATCCTCCCAACTAGACCCATCATCGCAATACGAGAATTTTTATTCGGGATCGTTGGGATGGCGTATTGATCAGGAAGATTTCATGAAGAACATTAAGCCCGTTTCTACCTTTAAACTCCGGGTCAGCGTTGGCCAGCTGGGTAACTCGCAGATAGGAACCTATCCCGCCACTTCGCTTATTTCAGCCAATTCCTCTTACCCTTTTGGAGGCGCAACAAACCAGGGGTATACCATAACTTCCAAAGGTAATCCCAATATCCACTGGGAAACGAGCACGCAGGAAGATGTCGGCTTAGACATGGGCTTTTTTGAAAATGCATTAATGGTAACTGCCGATTATTACATTAAAAACACTTCCAATATGCTATTATATCAGCCAGAACCCAGCAGCGCAGGTGGTGAGCCGCCCTTTCCTGTAGGTACTCCGGCTGTAAATGCCGGGCAAGTGCGTAACAGTGGCTTTGAAATTGAAATAAACTACAAAAAGACCATAAATACCAACTGGAATTATAGCCTTGGCGGTAATTTCGCTACGATTGAAAATAAAGTAATATCCTTGGCAGGTGGTACACCTCTTTCTGCCGGACGCGTTGACAATAACTATAATGCGACATTAACCGCTGTCGGCCACCCCATCGG
>DASXMZ010000009.1:0-7718 GCA_036495385.1 Mucilaginibacter sp.
GTACGTTTGAGTAAAGATCAAAAAGATCAGTGGGGTATTCCGTTACTGATAACCTCGGTTGAATATGATGATAATGATGAACGGATGATACAGGATTTCCTGACCCAAAGCAAAGAAATGTTGGAGAAAGCCGGCTGTAAAAACGTATCGACTTACGAAAACAAACAAGCGCCCGGCCTGGATATTCACGAAATGGGGGGCTGCCGGATGGGGAAGGACCCGAAGACATCATTGCTTAATGAATGGAACCAACTACATCTTTGCAAAAATGTTTTTGTAACCGACGGCGCCTGTATGACCACCACCGGGAATCAAAGTCCTTCCATTCTTTACATGGCGTTAACGGCACGGGCCGCAACCTATGCCGTTAATGAAATGAAGAAGGGAAATTTGTAAATCAATTTTAACTTAGTCATCATCACCCAAATCGTTCATAATTCCTTTTAGTTCAGTGATGTACTTTCCATATTGTGAGCGCACGTGGTGATTAATGCAGATATAAGTTATCACGAATGAGATCAATATGATCAGAAACGAGAACAATAAACTTGAGGGACTTGCAAAAAAATCTGAAGCCACTATAGAATGCATAAAACCGATACCTTTGTTACCACATAATAGCACAAAGGCTATCAATACAGCTAATGGCGTAACACAGAAATTATAGGTTTTATAAATTTCGGCATTGAGCTCCAACTCGTAGGTGACTTTACGGATGCTGTTCCTCATATTCAGATCGTAACGGCTTATGGATTTGTAGAAAACAAAGAACCGGAAATAGTAAAAGGCATTTAATACGATTATTATAAACATAAAAATGCTGGCAACATTAAAAAATAGTGCAGATCGTATGCCGTAGAACATCAGCGACACAAAACTAATGTAAGATACCAGCACTGCTATAAACTCAGTTTTCATGTTTCTGCGAATTTTTCCTACTACGGAGTTAGTTTTACCCAATGTTGCGGTACTAACCGGAAAATTCAAGCCTGTTGGTTTATCCTGCCTCCAGGCGTCTTTTAAATCATCAATATTCATAATTCTTTTTTTTAATTATTTCTTTCAATTTATTTTTTATGCGGTTTATTCTTACCCGTACATTTCCTTCGGTAATTCCCAGGTTTGCGGCAATTTCTTCGTAGGGCTGATTTTCCATGTACAGATATATCAGCGCTTTTTCAACCTTCCCCAATTGCTGTACTGCTTTGTAAAATATGGCCAGCTGTTCTTCCTTTTCGCTCGCAGCGGATGGTTCTTCTGCACTGTCAAACTGATAAGGCAATTGTTCGCTATCAGGTCGGCGTTTTTGTTTTTTAAAAAATACAATTGCCGTATTGAGTGCCACCCTGTACATCCACGAGCTAAATTTGCTCTCGCCCCTGAACGAATCAAACACCAGCCATAGCTGCAAAATCATTTCCTGCAAAAGATCATCACGATCTTCCTGGTCGTCCTGGTATATTTTGCATATTTTATACAGGATACCCTTGTTTTCGTTTATCAGCTGCAGGAACCGGGTTTCTTTAGTTTCCACTTTTAAAAATTTGCTTAATCATTGCATTAACACTCAATAGGTATAAGGAAATTAAATTTGTTACAGGAGTATTGTAATTTAATATTTTATATTAGTACGCTAACCATTTATAACAGTGTCCTGAAAGGTATTCTGTTAACTATCAGGATTAAACCCAGTCAATGTATGAGAGCCTCGAAAACTATTATCACATTATTTTTAGCGATTTTCTTAAACAACGGCCTGCGGGCGCAGGAAAAATACCAGGCCACCTGGGAATCCTTATCAAAATATAAAACGCCCGATTGGTTCCGTGATGCCAAGTTTGGGATATTTATTCATTGGGGAGTGTACTCGGTACCGGCTTTTGGGTCTGAATGGTACCCGCGCCAGATGTACCAGGTGGGTTCGGCTGAATACAAACACCATATCGAAACTTATGGTCCGCAAAGCAAATTTGGCTACAAGGACTTTATTCCGATGTTTAAGGCAGAGAAATTTGATCCTAAGGCATGGGTGGCTTTATTTAAAAAGGCGGGAGCTAAATATGTAGTGCCCGTTGCTGAACATCACGATGGTTTTGCCATGTATAAAACTTCGCTCTCCAAGTGGAACGCTTATGATATGGGCCCGCACCGCGATGTTGTTGGCGAACTTGCCGCGGAAGTAAAAAGGCAGGGTCTGATATTCGGACTATCATCACACCGGATTGAGCATTGGTGGTTTTTTAATGGTGGAAAAAGATTTGATTCGGATGTACTCGATCCTAAATACGATGAATACTATGGCCCGGCACATGAAGAAAGTGAAACCATGTCGCCCGAATATATGAACGACTGGATGTTGCGCGACGTGGAGCTGGTAAATAATTATCAGCCGCAATTGGTTTGGTTCGACTGGTGGATTGAACAGCCTGCCTTAACGCCATACAAAAAATCATTTGCCGCATTTTATTATAACAAAGGTTTGGAATGGAACAAGGGCGTAGTGATCAATTATAAACACAGTTCATATCCCGATGGTGTGGCCGTGCTCGACCTGGAACGAGGTAAATTAGGCGAAATAAGGCCGCAGGCGTGGCAAACGGATGATGCCATCGGCAATCAATCGTGGGGATACACCACTACCAATACTTTTAAAGATGCGAGGTACGTGGTAACAAACCTGATAGACATTGTAAGTAAAAATGGCAACTTATTGTTAAACATCGGTCCGAAATCCGATGGTACAATAACCGACCAGGAAACACAGGTTTTATTGGGAACCGGTAAATGGCTCGATATAAACGGCGAAGCGATTTACGGAACCCGACCATGGAAAATTTATGGTGAAGGCCCCACCAAATCGGCAAGCGGCTCTTTTGCCGATCAAAAAGAACCCTTTAATGCACGCGATGTACGGTTTACAACTAAGGGGGATATTTTGTATGTCATAACTTTAGGTTTGCCTGCAGAACCGGTGAGTATAAAAGCGCTCTCGGTAAAATCCGGCAACGGTAAAATAGCGGGAATAAAGATGCTGGGCAGCGATCAAAAAGTGACCTGGAAACAGAAAGACGATGAACTGGTTATAGAACCTTCGAAAAGCTATCCTTCGGAATATGCTGTAAGTTACGTTGTGTTATTTGTTCATTGATTTATTATTGCATCCTAAGAAACTGTTTAAAAATGATCTGCAAAATTCATTGCCGTTGACTTCAGTCAACGGAATAAGAGAAAGGGGATAAAAGCTTTAGCCTAAAACTCACGCGCAGAATGTGGCTAAAGCCTCATTTCTTCATTATTTAATACCGTTGACTAAAGTCAACGGCAATGAAAAATCAATGTTTCTTAAACAAATCGTAAATCTGATCCCGATAACTATCGGGACGTAATTCGTAAATTCCGCCCATGTTTAGATTTAAGCAATTCACCGTCGACCAAAGCGGGTGTGCCATGAAGATCAATACAGATGGTGTTTTGCTTGGCGCGATGACTACCGCTGATAAGGCCGCTAATATTTTAGACATTGGCACAGGAACAGGGGTGATTGCTATGATGCTGGCTCAGCGGTTTGCCGATACCAAAATCGACGCGGTTGAGATTGATGAAGTTGCCGCAGCAACGACAGAAAGGAACTTTAAGGGCTCGCCATTTGCCGACAGGTTGAGCGTTTATGCGATGAGTTTTGAAAGTTATTTTGATCAATTTCCTGAAAGGAAATATAACCTTATAGTTTCGAACCCACCATTTTATGTCGATTCATTAAAATCACCAAGAGCAAAAAAAGCTTTGGCCAAACATACAGATGTCGATTTTTTTGAAAAGCTTATCAAATCCGTTTCAGCGCATCTGACACTTGACGGTTCTTTCTGGCTAATCTTGCCGGTAAATATTGGCGAAACACTTATAGAATTGGCAGCGGCTTATTTTATTTATCCTCAAGAGATTATTAATATACAATCGTACCCGCATTCATTGGTGCACAGGGTCGTTCTTTGTTTCGGTTTTGAAAAAGTTTCTGTACAAACAGGTAATTTAACAATTTATAAATCGGTTGGGATTTACTCAGATGAATATCAACATTTGCTGCAACCTTACTTTCTTGCATTTTAATATGAAAATTGTTTCTATATTTTTCTCAGTAGTTTTATTGTTCCCTATAGTATATTTTTTATTACATATTCTCCAGCTCTATGACAGTCGCGGCCCATTAAAAGCCTTTGGTGTTGATGATAAGTTTATCTTTCAACTGGCAAGGAGTAGTTTTATTTTTTTGATAGTATATGTGACTGCTTTTTTAATCGCAATTTATTTTAATATCAAAAATAAATATGTGACAAATAGTATATTCTTAACAGTGATGATTGTTATTTATATCATTATAACATTATTTAGATTGTCGTGATTAAAATAGGGCTCCTCTCCGATACCCACAGCTACCTTGACGATGCCGTTTTTAAACATTTTGAAAACTGCGACGAAATTTGGCATGCAGGCGATTTTGGCAGCATTGAAGTTGCGGATAAATTAGCCGCCTTTAAGCCTTTCAAAGGCGTGTACGGCAATATTGATGGTGCCGAGATAAGAAGCGTATATCCCGAAAATTTGAGATTTAAATGCGAAAACGTGGATGTATGGATAACCCATATTGGCGGTTATCCCGGAAAATATAGTCCGCAGGTAAGAAATGAGATATATGCCAATCCGCCGCAACTGTTTATATGTGGCCATTCACATATTTTAAAAGTAATTTACGATAAAAAAATAAGCTGTCTGCATATAAACCCTGGTGCAGCCGGAAAACAAGGTTGGCAAAAAATTCGGACGCTACTGCGGTTTAATATCAACGAAGATAAAATTCAGGATTTACAGATAATTGAGTTGGTAGGTAAGTGAGTGGTTGTTGTTAAGTGAGCAGTTGATTTGTTCTTTTTGAGAAAGGCTAACCGAGCAAAAGTTTATTTGATACCAGTTTCTTCTTTGACCACTAAAGTTCGCGACCACTTATCGTGCCACCCGTCATCCGCGAAAAATGAAAATGCCTCGAATGGAACCAAGCGAGAAAGAGTACGGACAAGGATATTTTTAAAGGATGGCTTAGTACCATCGTAATCGATTACTCTTGTTTCAGTAAGAAATTTTGCAGGAGTAGCACCTAAAACGGTTTCAAAGAATAAATAGTACAAAATTCTTACAATCAAAATTAGCAGCCAGATGTTTTTCTCCGCCCAGGTTTCATGCATTTGCCACATAAGTCTTGACAGATTGTCAGTATTGAAGTGAACAAATAATTCCAGTATAGGAGAAAACAAAGCAATGGCGACAAAAACGTCAACCAGTGGGTGAAGAAATCTTTTTCCGGTGAACGCCTTAACATAGTAGGAATTAGTTTTCCCGTTCTCTTCTACAACTTCAACTGACAATGCTTTATTTCTGTCAAAGTATTTTAGCATTTGATAAGAGACATAGATCCAAACTGAATAAGAAATATAAAAAACTATGTCAAGGAGTATATCTTTAAGTCGAATTGAGGAAAAAGGCCTCGCCGATAGATGAGACAAATAATACAATAAACTGTGAACGAATGATAAAATATTTGAAAAGAAAATAATCGAGAACACAAAACGAATAAGTATTGACTTGGTGTTTTTAGAAGTAATGTACACTATAGCACCCAGCAATAGCAAAATATAAAAGACCCCATTTACATAGTTGTGCCCATTATTTCTGACACCATAACTAAAAACCCAATCGAGATTTAATGGATCTAAAAGTTGCTTTATTACTATTTCATTATAGAGATGAGCTACATAAGCTTGATTATTGAGATAAGCTTTATTGTCGAGATGAATAGTATAAAATATATTGTTGATTATACCGCCTATTGAAATAATAAAACTAAGAATAGTAATAAGTGCATGCGCGGAATGCTTTTTAAACATATTTGATAAGATTTTAACAAATCTACTTAATATATTAAAATATAGGATGACTAATTTTTGAAAACTTGAGCGCACTTAATCAACCTAATCCAACTCGATCAACCAATTACAACAAATTCACTTTAGTTGACTCCACTTCAAAAACAGAATCTATCAACAAATTTTTCTGTTTTGAAGCCGCAACAGCCAGTTCATCACAACGCTCATTTTCGGGGTGACCGGCATGGCCGCGAACCCATACGAATTTTATGTTGTGTATTTTGCTGATATCTAAATATCGTAGCCAGAGGTCTTTATTCTTTTTATCCTTAAAACCTTTTTGCAGCCAGCTATGCACCCATCTTTTTTCGATGGCATCGATGACGTATTTTGAATCAGAATAAATGGTAACCGCTGAATTAGGACTTTTTAAAGCTTCGAGGCCTTTAATTACCGCCAGCAGTTCCATGCGATTATTGGTGGTTTTACGAAAGCCTTCTGAAAGTTCTTTATAGTGTTTACCTGATCGCAGGATCACCCCATAACCACCCGGTCCCGGGTTACCGCTTGATGCACCGTCTGTAAATATTTCGATCATGTGGTTGGTTCATGGATCATAGTTAATAGTTCATAGCTTTTCAATTAGCTATTGTGATAATCCATGCTGCCAAAATTATAAAATAAATTAGGCCATGAACTATGAACCATCAACTATGAACTAAGAAATCTTCTTCACCTTCAATCTCAACGAATTTCCAATCACCACCACATCCGAAAATGCCATGGTGAATGCGCCTATCATCGGGTTTAAAAATCCTAATGCTGCTATTGGGATAGCAACAATATTATAGGCAAACGCCCAGAAAAGATTTTGTTTAATGGTGATCAGCGTATGTTTGCTGATCTGTAAAAACTTTACAACAGAGTGCAGGTCGGTATTTAACAATACAACCTTTGCCGATTGTATGGCTATCTGGCTGGCGTCATTCATAGAAACACCTACATCTGCCTGGGTAAGGGCCGGGGCATCGTTAATGCCGTCGCCAATCATAACCGTTTTGCCTTTTTGTTTGTAGATGTCAATGACTTTTAGTTTTTCATCCGGCAGCTTTTCCGCATGAACGTCTTCAATACCGATAAGCTTTGCAACTTTTAAACACCTGCTGTTTTTGTCGCCACTTAATAATACCGGAATGATATTCATTTTTTTAAGTTGTGCAATCAGCGTTTTGGCATCAGACTTTATTTCATCCTCAATGGCAATTTGCGCCAAAAGTTTTTGATTTTTATAAAGCGATAAATTGAAATCGCTTTCATCTTTTGATTTTCCCGATCCCAGGAAATAATGGTTTCCGTTAATATCTTCTGCCCGCATCCCCAATCCCTTCTCTTCCTTGGCAGATTTTAATATCAATTTGGTTTGAGGAAGCTTTTTTAACTCGTTGACAAACGAGCGGGCTATGGGATGGTTCGACCTTTCTTCGATGGCCATAATTATTCCCCTTATCTCTTCAATGTTTGCGCCATCATCCGCTTTTATATCTGTAATATGGAATTTGCCAGTGGTGAGTGTTCCCGTTTTATCAAACACCACAAATTTAGTATGTGCGACCGCTTCAATCGTATCACCGCCTTTTATAAGAATGCCGTTTTTTGCTGCCCGACCCAGGCCAACCATAACAGCGGTTGGCGTCGCCAATCCCATAGCGCAGGGGCAGGAGATGACCAATACCGCTATTGCATTCATCAGCGCCACCTGCATCCCGGTATGGACGACAAAATAGGTGATAATAAAGGTTATTA
>DASXMZ010000010.1:0-3332 GCA_036495385.1 Mucilaginibacter sp.
GGACGTACAAACGGTCACAGTAAACATGCTTAAGGACGCAAGTGCACCATTGTTAAGCGCGATAACCGAATCAATTAAAGCCGCAAGAAGCAATAATATCCCAGTGATTTATGTAGTTGTTGGTTTCAGAAAAGGATATCCAGAAGTAAGCTCAACCAATAAGTCGTTCTCCGGGGTAAAGAACAGCGGCTGGGGTTTGGATACCGAAGAGGCTATGCGAATAGATGCTGCTGTCGCTCCGCAGCCTGGTGAAGTTACCATGATTAAAAAAAGAGTAAGCGCTTTTGCAGGAAGTGACCTTGAAGTTGTTTTACGCTCAAATAATATACAACACATTGTGCTTACAGGCATTGCCACAAGCGGGGTGGTATTGTCAACCTTACGCGAAGCAGCCGATAAGGACTACCAAATAACTGTATTATCCGATTGCTGCGCCGATTCTGATGAAGAGGTCCACAACGTACTCACTACGAAGGTTTTTCCAAGGCAGGCAGACGTAATCGGTCATCAGCAATGGATCGCCAGCATTTAATTATAACCACAACTATTCCTAGCTAATGATACTAAGCATAAAGGAAATAGCATCGGGCGAATGTAAAGCCGCTAAAGATTGAAGCGATTGATCGGTTCCATATATTTGGTTGGTAAATCTTATCAAACATCTCTATAAATCAGTTTTATTTGTTTTTACTGATGATATCAAATGGAATTTTGGTATCGGCGTACACTTGCCACAGTTTTATTTTTCCATTTTCTACAACCACTTTCCAGGCAGCGGGGATGCGCCAGTAATTTTCGTTTTTTTCTGTTTTTAATCCTTTAAATGTTCCTTCGGCAAAGCCAAAGGCAGCGAGGGTGTCGGCATTTTCGAATATATCGCTGATCTGAATTTTATAATCCGGAAACCATTGAAAATAACCAATCCAGCCGGCCTTCATTTTATCTCTTCCCACCATTTCGTTCCCCTGGGCGTCAATAAATTTATGATCATCCGTCATTAACGCGTATATCTTATTAACATCGTGCTGGTTTATTGCATCAGCAAAATCGTAAACGGTTTTCTTGACCATGGTATTTTTTTCGTAAAAGTTAGTTTGCGCAATTGATGTGTTGCTTATGAAAAATATCGCGAGTGCGATAAAAAGTTTTAACATTTTCATTTCTAAGCACCAGTTTCCGCGGGATATTTGTTATCAAATTTAACTATGATTTTAAATAGATTTTAAATAGATTTTAAATTTTATTTATCTATAAAAAACAATTACTTTCCTCGTTATAAGTTTAACGTTGATGGATAAACCGGAATTTAAAATAAACGGCAGGATATGGATTGAAACACCTGATGGGAAAGTGTTGGGACCGGGCCGTGTTGAGTTATTGGAACGTATAAAAGCATCTGGTTCTATAAGGCAGGCGGCTTTGCAAATGAAGATGTCGTACAAACAGGCCTGGGATTTTATAAATCACATGAATGAAAATTTAGGTTCGCCGGTTGTAATTTCACAACGAGGCGGCAAGGGTGGGGGGAATGCCGTTGTAACAGAAAACGGATTAAAAGCAATTGAGCAATTCCATGTCCTGCAAAGTAAGTTCCGCGAATTTTTAAAAGCAGAGGATAACGAATTCACATTATAAACGCCTATCATTTTTTGCTTTCTTAGAATTTATTCGAACATTTTCCGACTTTTACGCTATATAGAGAAATATATAACGATTCGCTTTACTTCTTTGCTGAAGAATAAACTTGTGACGGTTTAAATATGGATAACACTAAACACGGCTTTGTTTTTAGTTTTTATCGCCAAAATAAATCGGGCTGGCGTAAAAGCGTAGCCGTGCTTGTGTTATCACTGTTTGTCATAATTTTTTCAAGCTGGAGTTATTTAACAGGGGGGATAGAAATTGGCCCTTACCAATTTATTTACCCGGCAAATTTTGGCAACCGCCTTATAATCCCAGCCGGCAACCCTGAAACAAAACAGGGTGTCTATTTAGGCAGGCTGTTGTTTTACGAAAAAAAGTTGTCGGCAAATAATACACTTTCCTGTTCAAACTGCCACCAGCAAAGTAAAGCGTTTACCGATGGCAAAGCGCTGAGCGAAGGTGTGGATCATATGCTTGCCAGCAGAAATTCCATGTCGCTGACTAACCTGTTGTGGTCAAGAAAGTTTTTTTGGGACGGGCGTGCAGGCAGCCTGGAAGAACAGGCGGTTTTTCCTTTGACTAATCCACACGAGATGGGGCAGCAGCTGGACGAATCAGTCAGAAAGCTTACTGAAGATCCTAAATATCCTGCCCTTTTTAAACTGGTTTATGGGGATGAAACAATAACAGCAGATAGAATAGTAAAAGCTATTTCACAATTTGAACGCACCCTTATTTCATGTAACTCCCGGTATGATCTTTATTTGCGGGGCGCTTATCAGCCCACAGATCAGGAACAACAGGGGATGAAATTATTTATGAACGGTGCACAGCCCGAAAAGGGAATTCGGGGCGGTAATTGCGCTCATTGCCATGGTGGGGTTAAAAATTATATGGAACTGTTTCATAACAATGGCCTTGATAGCATTCCAAAAGATAAGGGTATTGAAGCCCTTACGGGGTTGGCCGCGGACCGCGGCAGGTTCAAGGCGCCCACTTTACGGAATATAGCCCTTACCGCTCCATACATGCACGACGGAAGATTTAGAACACTGGACGAAGTGGTAGGTCATTATAGTGAGCATATTATCCGATCACCTTCCTTAAGTTCATTTTTACAGGGTGAATCGAACGAACCGGGCGACATATCGCTAAAGTTTCGGCCGGATGAAAAGAAGGAAATTATCGCGTTTTTAAATATGCTTACCGATTCAACTTTTATAACTGATCCGCGTTTTTCAGACCCAAATCAACTAACAGAAAAAAATAAATTAAAATCAAATCCATCGAAATGAAAAAATATTGCCTGGTTCTATTTTGCCTTTGTGGATTATTTATTAGTCCGGTTTTAAAGGCGCAAACCACCGAGAAACAAGCCTCCGTTAAAGTGACAGGTGACGTAACAAGACCTCTTGATTTAAAATTGAGCGATCTGCAACAATATCCGCAAACCGAAGTTACCCGGAAAGACAGGGACGGAAAAGACCATACTTATTCGGGAGTAATTTTATCGGCAATTCTGCAAAAGGCTGGGGTTACACTAGGGAAGGATCTTCGAGGGGAAAATCTGACCAAGTTTGTGCTGGTTGAAGCAAGCGACGGTTATCAGGTGGTTTTTGCATTAGCGGAACTAGACAGAGATTTTACCGATAGAACGATTATTCTTGCCAGCATGGTGGATGGTAAAC
>DASXMZ010000011.1:0-2592 GCA_036495385.1 Mucilaginibacter sp.
AGTTTTTCATCCTGTATCAGTATATCCAGCTTGGATGTGATGATGGCTAGGGGCGTCATCATTTCGTGCGAGGCATTTTCGGTAAAGGCTTTTAGCCCCTGGTAATCGGTAGTTGCTCTTGATGACATTTTTGATACCGCATCACTCAGATCTTCAAATTCATCAACCCTTGAGTTAATAGGGTCGATCTTGTGCGTGTCGGCAACATTAAACTTTTGCACCTGCTGCAGTATATAATAAAATGGTTTCCAAAGTCCATTTAATATGTAACGGTTTGTAATGATCAGTATGGCGAGCAATATTGCCGTCAAAAGCAGCGTGATACTCGATATAATCTGTATGAGATATTCTGTATTCTCCCTCGATTCAACAATCGTAGCAATATAATTTTCGCTGCCAACTTTTATAAAGGCGCTAACGGCCCTCCCCTGTTCCACGCTTTTTTCCTTTGGATTTGCATAGGGGGCATCAAAAAATCTTGTCTCGTATCTGGTAAGGTTTGTTTTGGTAAACGAGGTTAAGTCCTCGTCAAAATCAACGGGTTTTGGCAGGCGTTGATTAACATTTACATAACTCACTACTTCGGTCAACTCTTCGGTCAGGTCGCTGTCCAACTGCTGCCTGGCTATATGATTGATGATAAGATAGTAAACAAGGCCGGATACCAATAAAACCGATACGCTGATAATTATGCTTGCTTTGTTATAATGGGCGGCTAATTTCATCTCCTAGGTAAATTTATAGCCTACGCCGTAAATGGTGGCAAAAAAATCTTTACCGCTTAAATCCATTAATTTTTTACGCAGATTTTTAATGTGTGTATAAATAAAATCAAAACTATCCAGCATATCCATTTCATCGCCCCAAAGGTGTTCGGCAATTGCATTTTTTGAAATCACTCTTCCTTTGTTGGCAATAAAATACAACAGCATATCATACTCTTTCTTAGTCAATACCATCACTTTGTCCTTAACACTTACATTTCGGCCCAAAAGATCAATACTGATTTCATTATAATTTAATATGCTGCTGCTGCCAAAAGTTTTCCGCCTGAAAATGGCCATCAGGCGGGCCTTTAACTCAGCCAGGTGAAACGGTTTGGTAATAAAATCGTCGGCGCCAATGTTAAGTCCTTTTATCTTGTCGTCTAAAGAATTTCTGGCCGAAATAATAAGTACACATTCATTTTTACCTGTCGATTTCAGGTATTCCAACACGGCAAAGCCGTCCCCGTCAGGCAGCCCGATATCAAGCAGGATGCAGTCATAATCATAAACGGCAATTTTTTGAAGCGCCGTTTTCAAATCTCCGCATACCTCGCAAATACTTCCATCTTCGGTGAAATACTTTTCTATCGTATCACGCAGGCTTTGCTCGTCTTCAACTAACAGGAGTTTCAATAGTAATTGGTATTTTTAAATAAATCTATAAAATGAATTTGTAGTAAACCTGAAGATTGTTGAAATACCCGGATATCTCTTTAGTAGCTGCAATTTTCATCCGCGTTGTTGAACTACAGCATTACTTCAGATTTGAGCCATATTTTTATAAGCGGCATTTAATTAATGATTGAAAATAACGAAAAGACCGGTAAAATTGCGATTACAAACGCGGCCCGCAAGTTAAAATCCTATACATTTGGTTCAACGGCATCTGTCTGAAAACTGACAACAAAAAAGTCACATAGGCTTAATGACCGTTTAATCTTTGTATGGGTAATTAACAATTAATTTATATGCTGAAATATTACATCGCTGTAAGCATTTTATTGATCATTTCTGTTAGCCTGAAAGCGCAGGATAACTATGAGATACAGGTTTATGGAGCCGAAACGGTGGATGCCGGCCATACTATGGTTGAATTGCATAGCAATTTTACCTTTGATGGCAGCAAAATGGTAGAGGATGGTGTTTTGCCAACTAATCATGTGGAACATGAAACCATTGAGATAACCCACGGCTGGACCCCCTGGTTTGAAACAGGGTTTTACTTTTTTAACACCATTGGCGATGACGGTCGCACAGCATATGTCGGTTCGCATATTCGCCCGAGGGTTGCAGTTCCGGAAACATGGAAGTGGCCGGTTGGCGTTAGTTTATCGTTAGAGTTTGGCTTTCAAAAGGCGCAGTATTCGGCCAATACTTCAACGCTGGAGATCAGGCCTATAGTGGATAAAAAGTGGGGCGGGCTTTACATTGCGGTCAACCCAACTCTGGATCAAAGCTTTAAAGGCCCCGATCAAAACCGGGGGCTCATTTTTTCGCCAAATATTAAGGTTAGTTACGATATAACAAAGGTTATTGCGATAGGGCCCGAATATTACGGAAGCACCGGTCCGTTTTTTAATTATGACCCCATTCAGCAGCAGCAGCACCAATTGTTTATTGCAACTGATTTAAACTTTAATGCGAACTGGGAGTTTAATGCTGGATATGGCTGGGGCTTTACCAACGCGACCGACCGATCAATATTCAAAGTAATTTTAGGACGACGATTTTAAAGTAATAGTATTTTATGATAGCAACAGGCACCAAACAACCGGACACCAATCTTGCCGCACCAGTAAAAAAGTACTCGGCTTCCATTCGTTTA
>DASXMZ010000012.1:0-1937 GCA_036495385.1 Mucilaginibacter sp.
GGATTGAAGACGTTGACGATATAAAAGATCATATTATGGATTTGATAGAAGAAGGACTGCTGATTACCGAATTGTGTCCAAACATGAGCGGAGAAAAGTATTTTGACAGATTAGTTGATATAGCCCGTGACAAGGAAAATAGCAGCGAACTGGCCAGGGAGATTTTACACTTTGCAAACATGATGAGGAACATCGGAAGTGAGCGGGACCTGAATGTGAGAGCGCTCGCGGAAAACGATCTTTATATGCTGTCTAAAAAGAATTTCAAATCAATGTTTTATGTTGGGTACGAAAAGAACACGCAGTCATCTCTCGATAAAAAATACCAGGAGATACTAAACGATGGTTTGATTTGTTTAAACAAAATCACCACAGACGCTGTGCCTCAATCGTTGATCAATTTTAAAAATAAGTTTAGGGCACGATTCGAGGATCAGGAAATATCCATGCTGCAAGCTCTTGACAGGGAGGCCGGAATAGGGTATGAGGGATTGGAAACCAACCTGGTAGTAAGCGAATTATTGGATGGCATCCAGCTCGACCTTCAATCAAGCAGCTTAAACTTTAACTGGACGCCGGTACATGAGTTCTTTTTATCTAAATTTTTGGCTGTTAAAAACGACGAGCCCATCTCAATTTCCGAAAAGGACCTTGAGAAACTTAAGGAGCAATCGGAGTTAAAAACTCCGCCAAGTTTTTCGGTGGTATTCAGGGTATTTGGAGATAAAATTTGGATTGAGCAGGCAGGCGGCTGTACTGCAACAGCATTATTAGGCAGGTTTACTTTGTTTAACGACAAGGTTTTGGAAGAAGCCAGTTATATCGCTTCGGTAGAGGAGAAATCAAATGAAGACGTAATTTTTGCCGAAATATCCTGCTTTAACGACGAACATGCCGCCAATATTAATTCAAACTCTGGAGTGAGGACCTATGAGATCCCGATTGGGGTGCACTCCACGCTCAACAGAAACAACATCATAAGTCTTTCGGATATTACGATCTCTGTTGTGGAGAATAATATCGTTTTGAGGTCGAAAAGGCTTAATAAAATTATCATCCCGCGACTAAGCTCGGCATTTAATTACAGCCGGAGCGAACTTTCAATATTCCGTTTTTTATGCGACCTGCAATACCAGGGATTAAAAATCAACTTTAATTTTGACTTAAGATCATTATTGCCCGGTTTGAGTTATTATCCCCGGGTTGAGTATAAAAATTGCATTCTTTTCCCGGCAACATGGATACTCAACGCTGATGAAGTTGCCGAAATAGCCGATGGCGACGGTTCGATAGACAATTTTTACAAAATGTGCGAAAAGGCCCGGTTAAAACGATATTTTGCACTAACAGAGGGAGATAACCAGCTTCTATTCGATCAAAACGATCCCGAATCCATCAACCTGTTCATCAAGGTTATTAAAAATAAGATCAGGGTGGTGTTGCAGGAAGTGTTTTTCGACCAGTCAAATTCAGTTGTTAACGGCGATGGCAAGCCATGTATCGGACAATTTATAGCCTCGGTATTTGCTGATGAGGTAACTTACTCGAAAAAGGTTTTAGAGCCATATAACCCCAAAAAAAACAAAGTAAAGCGATTTTATCTTCCCGGTGATGAATGGGTTTACCTGAAGCTATATTGCCACCCGGCGGTATCAAACACTATCCTTACCAGGGATATCAAGCGAATCACCGCCAGGTTAAAAAAACAGAATATCTTAAAAAGCTGGTTTTTTGTAAGGTATGCAGACCCCGACCCTCACCTGAGAATAAGGATACAAATAAACCCCGACGATGCAGCCGAAGTGGTAAAATATTTCGACAAAAAATTACGCAGCCACGTTGAAAAAGGGAGCGTCAACAACTTATTGCTTGACACCTACAAGCGCGAAATTGAAAGATACGGCCAAGACACCATTGAATATGCGGAAAAGATATTC
>DASXMZ010000013.1:0-3921 GCA_036495385.1 Mucilaginibacter sp.
AGTAATAAATTGTACAGTAGGCCAGGTTTATAATTGGGGTTCTTGAATTCGCCAAACCTAATGACTATCAGTTCAAAGATAGTTTTTAATATTATGGCTAACGGCAATTTTGGTTGATAGAATGGCAAATTTGTTTTATGAGTAACGTTTTTGGTATGTTTTGAAAGTCAGCGCCCGTTGTAAGGTGTATTTAACGGTAAGTTGCTTGTCAACCACAAAATGCGGGATATCGATGTATTTTTTCCCTCCATTGTGTGCTACCTATTTTTACATTGTGAGTTCCGTCTGCTTTTTTGTGATGTTTGTGAATAATACCAACTGTCGCCATGAGATAATTTGCTTGGCGTAAAAAAATTCAAATAGTTTTGTGCCCTTTTTACGTGGAGTTAAACAAAAAATTATGTAAGAGCAGTCGGAACAGGTCGTTCCTGACGGTCGGCGTTCGCCTTTAGAAAGTGCCAAAATATACGAAAAAAGGCCCTTTTCTAATGAAAAAGACCTTTTTTGTTTTTGTGGTATCAGCTGGAATCGAACCAGCGACACAAGGATTTTCAGTCCTTTGCTCTACCGACTGAGCTATGATACCGCCCGTTTTCCGAAGGAATCCTTTGGATGGGGATGCAAATGTAGCCTTTTTTTTGTTTAGGACTAATTTTTTTTCAAATAATGTTGAAAGCTTGGAATGTTGAAATGTTGTAATGTTTGTTTACAAACACATATTATTGAATTTCAAAGGTTTGATTGAACACTACAACCTTCAAAAAAATCAATAACATTCCAACTTTTCAACCTTTCAACTTTACAACGGTTTAACCTTACAACATTCCAACATTTCAACCTTACAACATTTCAACAATTCTTCTACCTTTGAAAAAACCACTATGCAAGCCTAATGATTGCACAAATCTTTTTTATAATTATTCTCGCTACTGCCATTTACCTGTTTAGCAAAAATGTGGGTAAGATAAGGCGGAATATATTGCTGGGGAAAGACACCGATCGCTCGGATAATCCCGCCCTGCGGTGGAAGACTATGGCATTGATTGCGTTAGGACAAACAAAGATGGTAAAGCGTCCACTGGCTGCGATGATGCACTTTTTTATCTATGTGGGTTTTATCATCATTAACCTGGAAGTATTAGAGATTATGATCGACGGCGTATTCGGGTCGCATCGGATTTTTTCAAAGCCCTTAGGAGGTTTGTATGGATTGCTGATTGGCGGTTTTGAATTTTTGGCAGTTTTGGTGCTTGTTGCCTGCGTCACTTTTCTTATCAGGCGAAATATCGGTCGGTTAAAACGTTTCAGCGGTGTCGAGATGACCGAATGGCCACGATCTGATGCTAATTATATCCTGATTATCGAAATACTATTAATGACTGCCTTTTTAACCATGAATGCGGCTGATCATAAATTGCAGCTTTTAAATTTTGGTCATTATATAAAAGCGGGCAGCTTTCCGGTAAGTGGTTTTATAAGTAAGTTATTACCTAGTAGCGCAAATTCACTTGAAATTATTGAAAGAGCTTGTTGGTGGTTTCACATCATTGGTATTTTGGCTTTTTTGAATTACCTGCCCTATTCCAAGCATTTTCATATCCTGCTGGCTTTTCCGAACACTTACTATTCCAATCTGAATCCAAAAGGCGAATTTACTAACATGGCATCCGTTACCAATGAGGTTAAAGCAATGCTCGATCCTTCGTTTATACCAGAGAGTTCTGGGGAGCCGGGACGGTTTGGTGCAAAAGATGTCACCGATCTTACCTGGAAAAACCTGATGGAGGCTTATACATGTACCGAATGCGGCAGGTGTACTTCAGTTTGCCCGGCAAATATTACAGGTAAGCTTTTGTCGCCGCGCAAAATAATGATGGACACGCGCGATCGTATTACTGAAGTGGGTAATAATATCGATAAATTCGGCAAAGATCACCAGGATGGCAAAACGTTGCTCGACAATTACATCACCCGCGAGGAACTTTGGGCTTGCACCACCTGTAACGCCTGTGTGGATGCATGTCCGGTAAATATTAACCCGCTGGAGATTATAACCGAAATGCGCCGATATATTGTTATGGAAGAATCGCAGGCTCCTGCAAGTTTGAACAATATGTTTGGAAATGTGGAGAATAACGGCGCACCATGGAAATATAGCAGCGCGGATAGGTTGAATTGGAAAGAAGGTTCATAGTTCATGGTTGATGGTTCATAGCCATTTTTCCGAAATTATGAGTTACCTTAAATTATATAATAATATTGCTATCGTCTGGGAAATACCAACCACGGACAAAACCATGAACTATGAACCATGAACCATTAACTGTTCCTACCATGGCCGAAATGGCTGCACAAGGCCAATCTCCTGAAATATTATTTTGGGTGGGCTGTGCCGGCAGTTTTGATGAGCGGGCGCAAAAGATAACCCGCGATATTTGTAAAATACTTAATCATGTAGGTATCAGCTTCGCCGTTTTGGGAACCGAAGAAAGTTGCACGGGTGATCCTGCTAAAAGGGCGGGAAATGAGTTCTTGTTCCAGATGCAGGCTATGGCTAATATACAGGTGCTGGATGCTTATCAAATAAAAAAGATCGTAACCGGTTGCCCGCATTGTTTTAATACTATTAAAAATGAATACCCCGGCTTGGGTGGTAACTATGACGTGATTCATCATTCGCAATTGATACAGCAATTAATTGATGAGGGCAAACTGAAAGCTGAAGGTGGTGAAAGCTTCAAGGGTAAACGCATCACTTACCACGACCCATGTTATTTAGGCCGCGGAAACAATGTTTATGAAGCGCCCCGCAAAGCTTTGGAAGTTTTAGATGCCGAACTGGTGGAAATGAAACGCTGCAAATCAAACGGGTTATGCTGCGGGGCTGGTGGCGCCCAGATGTTTAAAGAGCCCGAAAAAGGAACAAAAGATATCAACCTTGAACGAATGACCGACATTGTAGAATCAAAAGCGCAGGTAGTTGCAGCTGCTTGTCCTTTCTGCATGACCATGCTGAGTGACGGTGTAAAACACGGAAATAAAGAGCAGGAAATCCAGGTGTTGGATATAGCCGAGATCACGGTGAGGGTGAATGGGTTATGAGGTACGAGTATTCGAAAGATTTAAAAAAATTAAAAAAACAATTGCGTCATGCCGATGCATATCGGCATCCCTCGTGAAAAGTAGGCGATTGAAATGTCTGCTACATGAAAATTGTATACGTGGTAAGCGTGAATGTCCTGTGAGGTGCCGATATGCATCGGCATGACGTCCTTTTAAAAATCTTCCGAGCGCTTTAAGGTTATAACCCCTTCGCTTTAAAATAATTTAAAGCTTGCTGCAAACTGTCCAGGCGTTCGGCTGGCATATTTTTAACCGGGATACTCATTACCGTAGCCATCGAATCAACGTCACCTTTGCGGTCATTATAGGTTTGAACAATGATGTCATCTTCAACTGCCTTTAACCGTACAGTGCCTTTAAATGTATCGCCGAAATAATCTATGCCGTTAAGCTTTCCCAGGTTAAAAGAATAATATACCTGTTTGCCTTTTTGGTAGGTTTTACGAAGGCGTATAAAATCATCATTGGTTATGGTCAGTTCCCATTTCTTTAATTTGGCATCGGCCGATGGGTCATAAGATTGGGCTAAACATTTGTTGGTCCACGAAAGCCAATCCTGTTCATTAAAGCTATATTTAAAGCCATAATTGGCGAAGACGGCGATAATAACAATTGCCGTTACAAAGAATTTTTTAATCTTCATTATAAATTGACCGGGTTTTTAATGTCAACGAAGATGATCGAAAGATCGTATCTTAACATGACAACAAAATTAAACTCTAAAGTAATAAAATATATAACTTTACAAATGCAATTTTCAGAAAATTCAAGGGTTTGGGTTTATCAGTCGAACAAAAA
>DASXMZ010000014.1:0-2540 GCA_036495385.1 Mucilaginibacter sp.
TACCTTCGGGAACAAAGGTGAACTTAACAAGGGAAAAGACCCCGGGTTCCCATTCTGCAAAACGCCAGGCCTGGACGATTCGCTCGTTCGGAACCAATTCAATTTGTCGTCCCACAAGCCAGCCGCCGAATAAAGAAAAGCCGGCGCCTTCAATTTCTCCCCCGCTTCCAGGCCGCCCCGTAGCCTCCGCAAATTTTTCTCCGTTAGTTAACAGGGCATAAACGCCCTCCTTCGCAGCAGGGAATACCGCCTCAAGGTGGATCATTGTTTCACTTTCAGTTGTCATCGTTCTAATTTTTATAAGTCAGTTAATTATTGAGATTTCTTTTATTTTTTTTGTTCAGCATAATTTGAACGCTTGACGCATTTTCTGCAATAAGGACTGAGATTTCGAAAAATGGACAACATGGATGAGCTTTTATTTTTTTTTGCAACTTTTTAATGAGACTTCGGAGTTGAGAATGATAGGCAGGTGAACATTATAAGTTTTACAGTAGATAAATATGCTCATGCATCATTTATTTAGTCCTTAAAGCGATAACAAGAATCATTAAATCAATTAATTCTCTTTGCTCTTTGGCAATTATTATACCGCCCGAAAAAGTCAGAATCGCCGCAACGAAACTAAATAGTGCTGCAAAAAGGGAAAAAGTAAATCCATTCATAAGTAGCACAGATAGCAAGGCCGACAGCAATTATAAAAGATAAACGTCTTGCAGGCCCGGAACAGGCATTTTCACCCGGAATTATCCATAAAATCACTGCGATCATGCTCAGGGCAATAGAACATAGAAACCCGTAGCCTTCATAATAATCTCCTATGCTATCGATTGCGCCCATAAATGGAAATTTATGACCCGTCATTTCTTTGACCACGCCTTTTGCTACCTACAGAATCGAACCCAGAAGTAAATCCTAGCCTAAAAAAACAGACCTCCAAATACAATTCGATCAAGATGCCAAAAATCATTTCAAAGCTTTCTAAAAACCATTAGTTTCTTTTGCTACTTTTCTTTACTCATAAAGAAAAGTAGTTCGGGCAAAAAAAAGGGGCTCTCGCCCCTTAATACGGTGGTATTTTGTTCTGTAATTCAACTGCTAATCCATCCTGACAATCGTCGGCTTCCTGTTTCGCCTGGTCGTGTTGATCAAAAACCAAATTATTTCCGTTCCAGTCGGTTACGATGGCGCATTTCGGGCCCCATGTTTTCCAATTACTTTATAAATCATGTTTCAAGTTAAAAAAGGAGCTTTAGCCCCTATGTCAATTCACCATAAAATCTGCAATTCTGTCTTTTTCAAATTGCCGGCAAAGATCAAACGCTTTCTGCGTTTTATTGAAACCGTTGCCAAACAGGATAGATTTTAATTTAGCTTCCTCATCTTTATAGTTCATGACGTTTTGAAAATACCCGGTAATGGCGTTGTATGCGCCAAATAAAGTGCCTTTTGTTGTTGGCAGTTGCTGTGTTTCGTTGCTGAAGGTATAATTACAAACCCGTTCAACGGTATTGATAAAACGGCTTGAATATTCGTCCAAATTTTCGTCATCCAGCACTTTTTGTAAAACCTCATTGCCTGGCGCCATTGCCTGGCGTACCAATTTAAGTACTTCCTTATCGGTGATGCGGATTTTCGCCCATTCGTTGAAAATACCGTTCAGCTGTTCGGTCATTGCATTGGTTATGCCCATCACTTGATGCGCCTGCGATAAACGCTCTTTTGCACTCTGGGTATGACGAATTTTGATGCAATTGGTCATGTTATTTAGTGCGGCGTGCAGGGTATTGTTGCAAACGATACGAACAGGGGTAAAAGCTGCGGTAATACTGCCGTAACCGTCATGTGAGGTTGTCAGGAAAAGATATTTTTCGATAAGGTCATCCCTACCTACTTTTATATAGCCGGGCAATTTGGCGGTTATAAAAATCCGTTCGCCGTTACCCAATGCTCCGGCAGTTTCGTAAAGGATACCATCGCCCCCGCCTACGATCGCATCAAAAAAAACGAAAGCATTTCGGTTTTGTACCACCTCGTAATCATTGCCGACAACCCCCAAAACCTGCTCGGTGTCCGCCCTGATGGTCGCGAAATAATTGGGTACTTCGATTTCCGGGATGATGATATCTTTGTCCGGGTCGCCTACATGATTTTCAGTATCGTAGGTGAATAAGGGGCGTTTTTCAACGATATAATCCAGTCCGGCGAATTGTATCGCTTCTGCGCTGGTCGGGTAGCGGTCAACGATCTGACCTAAGTTGTGCCAGGCTTTTTCCTTTACGCTCATAAACTTAGCCTGTCCGTTTGTAATATTTATCTGGTGTGCCATGGGATTAAAAATTTGATTGTTTTTGTTTAAGGTCTATTAATTCGGTTTTTAAAACCGAGACGTTACGGGTATTTTCGATATGGCAACTGCCGAGTTTGGCCAGTTCCTGCCGTACGTCGATTGTGTTTTTGTGAGAGGTGCTAACAGTCACCTTCACGAGAATAAAGAGACTTTCTTTCATGTTCTTAAAAGGTGTAGTTATTCATAAAAT
>DASXMZ010000015.1:0-6048 GCA_036495385.1 Mucilaginibacter sp.
CATCAGCACAAGCGTCAATCAAATCATCCAGTGTCCATTTCTTGTAGCGATTTTGCAGGCAATTGTCAATTGTTCTATAACGGATAAGGGCATTGCGGTTTACAGGCATTGGTTGATTTCGGAATTACGATTTACGATTTCGGATTTGAGGTTTTATTTTTTGAAATTTATTAAATTATTTTTTACTGCGCAAATACATTGCGCACATGGTGTTTTACTTTGTATCATGAGAAAGGCGAATAACCCTCAAACCCTCCCCCTTCAGGGGGCCGGGGGGCAAAAAATATCCAACAACGAATTAAAAGCTTTAGGTATTAACGATATAGAAGTATTGGTAAACTTCAGCCGCGTTGCAAATGGTTTGCTGAAGCATAACGTGATGGATAAAACCCAGATACTGGCTAACCTTGAAGCGCTTATTGACGACCCGATGCCTTACGCCATGAAAAAAGGCGGCAAGTTTAAAAACCTTGCTGAAGACGTAATCGCGCTGCGTAAGGACGGTAAATTCATCAAACAACAGCGCAGCAACTTTGCGCTGAAGGAAGAGATAGCCGATTTCCCGGTTTGGGGTTTGGAACATATCGAGGTCGGCGCCCTGGCACAGATGAAAACAGCTATACAATTGCCCATAGCTGTCGCCGGGGCGCTCATGCCCGATGCGCACCAGGGTTATGGCTTGCCTATTGGCGGGGTATTGGCCACTACGGCTAATACCATTATCCCCTTTGCGGTAGGGGTGGATATTGCCTGCCGTATGTGTTTAAGCATTTTCGATTTGCCTGCTGCAATGGTCGACAGCGAGAATGATATGCTGAAAAACCTGTTGCTTAACCATACCAATTTCGGTATCGGCGGGGTTACCAAAACGCATCATGATACCTCGCTGTTTGACAGCAAGACCTGGAGCGAAACTAAGGTGATCCGCAACTTAAAGGATAAGGCTTATGCACAGCTGGGTACCAGCGGTACCGGCAACCATTTTGTGGAATGGGGCGAACTGACCGTTGCCGAAGGCGTTTTGGAAGGTATACCCGCAGGTAAATATTTAGCGTTGCTTTCACATTCCGGTTCGCGTGGCTTTGGAGGTAACATTGCCGGCTATTACAGCAAAATAGCCATGACCAAAACCAAACTGCCGCCCGAAGCTAAACATTTAGCCTGGCTGGATCTGGATAAAGACGAAGGACAGGAATACTGGATTGCCATGAACCTGGCCGGCGAATACGCCAGCGCCAACCATCACGAGATCCATAACAAAATAGCCAAAGCATTGAACCATGCCCCGCTGATGATGATTGAGAACCACCACAACTTTGCCTGGAAAGAGCAATTGGCCGATGGTACCGAAGTAATGGTGCACCGCAAAGGCGCAACGCCAGCCAGCGAAGGTGTGTTGGGTATCATCCCCGGCAGCATGAGCACACCCGGTTTTGTGGTACGCGGTAAAGGCGACGCAACAAGCATAAACTCCGCCAGCCACGGGGCGGGACGATTAATGAGCCGAAGCGCAGCCTTTAAAACACTGGATAAAGCGGCCATAGCTGCCAACCTGGTTGATAAACGCATTACCCTGATGGGAAGCGATATGGACGAAGCGCCAATGGCGTATAAGGATATCTATACCGTAATGGCCGCGCAAACGGATTTGGTGGAAGTGCTGGCAAAGTTTGAGCCGAGGATTGTGCGGATGGCGGATGCGAAAGAGCGGCCGGAGGATTGAGGGTGCAGGCCAAGTCCCCGGTCATTTAATAATAGCTTATCTATAGCTATTAAAGGCTATGCCAATTAATTATTTTTTTATACCAATACAATATTATATTTTTATAAACACCTTGACTATAATAAATTATCATCACAGTCATAGTACTTATCATATTTCCAATGGATAAATTTGACGCGTTCTGTTTAAATATCAATGTTGTATCTAATAAAAAGATCGAAACTGCAATTAATTTTATTTGGTATAATCAACAAGTCCTAGGAATACCTGAGACATGTCTTAATGATATTAATGACTTTTTCAATAAAGCCCATCTTCCAAAATATAACTCTACATATCTTAAACAGGATTTAACAAAATCCGTTAAGGCAATTAAAGGCTCTAAAAAAGATTGTTATAAATTATCAAGAAAAACTTTAGATGAACTTAACGCCACTTATTCCCAATTTCTAAAAGCCACCCCAATTACATTAGAGGAATTGACTGATTTGAACAATACCCCTTTTTTGTCGTCTAATGATATCGAAAATGGAAAGAAAATGGCTGAGTTATATTTGGTTATCCATTGTTTAGAGAACTCTGTAAGACGATTTATTGAATGGACCTTGGGCAATTTAGATACCAATTGGTGGGACAGTGTAAAAAATAGTGAATTAGAGAAAAAATTAAGTGATCGCAAAGCAAAAGAAGTAAAAAACAAGTGGTTTAGTCCTCGAGGAGATATTTCACCACTTTATTATTTAGATTGGTCAGATTTAGTAAAAATAATTCGGAAAAAAGAATCTGATTTTATTGATAAAATAGGGGATTTGAAATTCGTTGAGTTGCGCCTTGAAGAATTAGAAAGAACTAGAAATATCATTGCGCATAATGGAATATTACCAAATGCTGATGACTATAATATGTTAATATTATATTTCAAAAATTGGTGCAAACAATTGAACTAATCTTTTAACCTTATTATAATTAAATCACATGGATGCCGAAGATTCAACTATAGCTTGTCAATATTGTAAGCTGCAAACTCCTTCTGAATTTAACTTTTGTTCAAAATGTTACGCACAGATTAAATGTGTTGAATGCGAAACAAAGACTTACTTAGATGTAGAAATATGTTTAGGTTGTGGCAAACCACTTGTTGGGAAAAACCAATTTCATAAATCAAGTAATATTTATACAAGACATGTAAAAAAAGAAGGAGATAACTATGAGGAAGATATTCGCTTTGAACTTACAGATGATTCGGTTGGCAAAATCGCTCCATTCATTATTGGACAAACCATGCCAAACGAAAAAACTTTCAAAAAGTCTTTATTAGCAGATAAAAGTGAAAGACTGCAAAATGACGTATCTGATTATGAAGATGTCACTACAGGGAATGAAGGCAAGCCAAATGTTGATGAAGAAAGTTCTTCACCATCTATCAACACCGTAAAAAGTAAAAGTCCCATTACTCAATTTTTTAAAAATGATAACGGAATCATTGTCGCAATTGAAAATGATTTTAAAGGTAAAACATGGAGTGAGCAACAAAAAAACTTCATAATTCTTTTTACTAAGGCGCACATAGAAATTTTAAAAACACCGTTGCCCGACAGAGAGGTAATAAGAGAGGCGGCAAAAAAACTTAATATACTTGATCCTAATAATTTTTCAACTTACTTCACAAAGATATCAGCACAATATATGACCAAGTTGAGTAACGGATGGGAGCTCAACGTTAAAGGAAATAAAGAGCTAGATAGCCTTATTAAACTAATGCAGGATGACAACTCTCCACAAGGGTTCACTTATGCAGCTAGATCTAATTCAGGAGCTACTAAGAAAGCTAGAATATCGTCAGATGAGAAGTCAGCAGTTGATGATTGGGTTAATGACGATGTAAATTTAAAAAAGCTTGATGTTCGTAATATTAGAAGTGGTCGAGATGCAGCACTTCTCGCTCTGTGGATATTGACCGTAAATTTAAAGAAAGTAAAGGCTGCACCAATATATTTACTATTGTACTATCTTAATAAAAAGTTCACTACAATTTCGGTTACTCAGGCAGCTGTGAGTAAATCAATCACTCTAAGCAAAGAAGCAGACAAATATTTCCAAAAAAATAATGAAGGCGAATATTTCCTATCGCCTACTGGGCAGAAACTTGTAGAAGAATGGGTTAGCGGAGCCAAAACAATACAAAATAAAGATTCCGACTAATAAGTATTGGTGTGACTAATTAATAACTACTATTTCATCGCTTCTCCACAAACGCAAGATTATTCAGGTGACTGCGGTGTGAAGAAAAGAGTGCTGCTTTATTACCTTATAATCTAAAAAACATAAATATGCAAAAAGGAACTGTAGCTATTTTAAATCATCGCCGTGGCATGTATGCGGTAGAACTTGCAGACGGTAGCTATTCTGTGTTTGAGTTACTTGATACTAACGAAATCAACTTGGAGGATATCATTTCTGGTCCATTAGATGAAGAAGGTAGTTGCACACTTAAAAATTTAAATGAAGATGAAGAATTTGATGCAATTGTTCAAAATACCGGCTTGGACTTGGGTATCGCAAAAAAAAGAACGATGCTTATATAAAAACCTTGCTACATCAAATTTCTATTGAGGATTTCTATAACCAAAAAGTTCAATAAAATCATGAAAGGTAATCTTGAGATATGCGAATTAAAATCTTAAAGGGCCTCGAACGTCTACTAAGAATACATGTATTTATCAAACAAAGCTTAGATCTCGAAGAACGCATTAATATATGGGCTATCTTAATTGAATCTCTTGTATTTAAACATCATAAATTAACTTTCGAATTTTCCGCTATCCGAGGTTTCCAAACCTTGGACCATTAAGCTTGTAGTCTACGACTACAAACTGGAACGAGATTCGAACTCGTACATCCCATAAGTTGGACGGGACTGGAACCCGTCCACTTAAAATTGTCTCTTGAGAGTTCGAGTCTCTCTTCGGGCAGATACATTCAGGCATCATAGTCCTCTAAAAATTTATTTAGTTGTTTGTTCTTCATCGGATTAACATATTTAGTTTGTTCAAAATACACGCTTTTCCAGTATTTATACCAACCGCCGTTTATTTTGGTCAGGCGGTTGGCATTATCGCCTGTATATAGGTAGTTATATAAAAAGTCTTCTTCCTGCGCCAATACGGCATCGCCTAGCTTTACCTCGTATATGATATGCGGCAACACCTTAATTTCAAATAACGCGGGCTCCGCAAATTCGTAATATAGCTCCCAGCGATAGTACGGTGCGTACCAATATTTAACCCGTTTAAAACAAGTCTTTTGTTCATCGGTAAGGTTTAACCTATTCGCGTCCCAGTCATATTTATCAATAGACCTTAAATAGGGTAAATTTTCATAATGGCCACGGAGCTGCCGCTTGCCCTTCTTTCTGCTTTTAAAACTTTTATCATAGTGGTATTGTACTGTATTTATTTTGTCGAGTATCTCCTGGTAAAATACGGCACGTTCGTTTTGTGCCGCCTCTTTTGTTAATACGAACAACCGTTTCCAGCCTTTCTGGTAGGGTTTGTCCAATTTTTCCATTATTACTTCGCGAGAGTTTATAACCTCATCGAGCCGTTTCTCACATCTTAACAGTTGCTTATCGAAGTCAAGTTTTTGGAGGCGCTTCTTCCTCCTTGCCGATTTTAACCTGTACGGCAATAATTCTGTGTTCATCGCACTTGCGCATTAAATTCATCATGTATTTGGTTTGATTAAATTTTCATCCGTCGAAAGCGGATGACCCCTTTTTTGTTGAAGCGCAGCAAAGCAATACACAGGTTTTACCTGGTGATATACTTAAAAACAGAAAAATAAAGATTTGTATCCGCCTTATTGGCAGCGCATTAAAGGGTTATATGCGACTATGTGTAGTTTTCATTCCCGTGGAATTGGTACAAAGATGCAATTATTTCTAAACTTTTTTTAAAATAATTTCATCTGCGCAAATACACTGCGCAGTGCCTCTCAATCTTTGTATCAACAAAACAAAAAGGGAGGTTCCCAATGAAATTTAATTTACTAAGCAAGGCTAAGACACAGGTCACCAACTACGAAGGCGCAAAAGCGTTCACCATGACTCCTGAAATGGAGTTATACACCGCCGTAGTTACCTGGAGCCTTAGCGATTCGTTTTACGAGAAAGACGAAGAGCGTTTAACCCGTTTGCGTGCATTGATGTACAAATGCAAACCTGAATTTGTGGGTAAGCTCGCAGTTTACGCGCGTACCAAAATGTATATGCGTTCGGTGCCTTTGGTTTTGGTTACTGAATTGGCTAATCTGCACTCGGGCGATAA
>DASXMZ010000016.1:0-7553 GCA_036495385.1 Mucilaginibacter sp.
ACCCACTATTAGCTTCGCCTTAAAATAGTCGGGGTAATAGTATACAGAAGTATAAAGGTGTTGATTCTTGGGAACCTTTACCTGACGGGATCGGTCCCACGATTGCTGAATAATAACAGAATCATAAGGAGATTTAGTGGCATCATAATTAAAGACAACCGAATTTGGCAAACCTTCCGAAACGATTGTTTTGCTGCTGAAACTATAGTCGCTGTCGACAATTTTGGGTTTGCTTTTATGCGTAACTATCAGCACAATTGCAACGGCTATCACCACAGCCGCAGCAATAGAAATTATAGCTTTTAAAGGAAATTTACGTTTCTCTATTTCAGGTTGGATATGCTCCGAATGCCCGTTGCCAGCAATTTGCCTGGTTGTTTCAACAGCTGGCTTACCATTACCATTGCTGTTTTGTGATTTAAAATCGCGCCAGTTTTCGTACTCCAAAAACTGCACCAATGTATCGAGTGTGTGCGTATTGGGCAAACTATCGTACTTAACTTTGCCCCAAACCCTTTTTAGGGTTACATGACTCAGCATTACGCCTGTGCGCTCCTGAATTTTTTCGCTGAGAATTACGAAGTCCTGGTTGGTCCAATCATCACTGTCCCCCCACCCCGTGCGCGATTCAAACAGCTTTTTAGTCTTCTCTATCAGAAATTCATCGTTGTGCATAACTCAAAACAAAAATTAATACAAATTTAAGCAAATCGTCAGCCGGTTTTGGTTTGTACTAACTTGTATAAACTTGTACAGGCTGTGATTAGCTTAATTCATTGTTACTCATTAACTTTATGTAACGAAAATGTTTCATAAAATATTTCGTTAATTATATAAACCACAATTTATAAAAAAATTTGAATAAGGGACGTTGCACGTCATACTTCCCTGCACATTCCTTAAACAATATAAAGTTAAAGGAGATTTTGTCATGTTACGTAAAATAATACAACGATCCATATTATGGTTGTTGTACCTTAATTGCTGCTTTTTATTCCCTGTACAAGCCCAATATTTTGATTTTAACAGTCACAAAAAAAGGGTAACAATCCCATTCCGGATGGTACGGAATCTGGTTGTTATAAAATTGAGAATTAATAATAAAGGCCCGTTCAATTTTATTATGGATACCGGCGTTGGGTTGATGGTTATTACCGATCCAACATTAGTCGACTCAATTAATATGCCATATAAACATGCAGTTAAATTGCATGGATTTGGCGATGGTGACGATTGTGAGGCTTATTTTACACCGGTACTCCAGGTTGATATTCCGGGCCTGGTTAGCTATAATGTCTCGGCTGCCATACTCAAAACGGAACATTTTGGATTATCCAACTATGCTGGTATTCCCATTCATGGTTTATTGGGCTATGAGTTTTTTAATAACCTGGCCGTAAAAGTGAATTTCCAGGACTCGACACTAACGGTTTACAGGCCAAAAGATGAACGGCTATACAGAGGCGGCGAAAAAATACCGATCACCATTGAAAACAATAAACCTTATATAGAGGCAAATGTAAATCTGCCCGACGGCTGCGTAAAGAAAAGCAAACTGGTGGTCGACCTCGGCGCAGGGCATCCGTTATCGCTGGAAAATATGGCCGAAAATAATGAGCTGCCGAAAAACTCTCTTCCTTCAAATTTGGGTATTGGCTTTAATGGTCCCATCAGCGGTTATATAAGTCGTATCAGCGAAGTTGAACTAGGAAAATACAGGATAAAAAACCTGATCTCTTCATTTCCTCTAACTGACTCCCTTGTGAATAAGGTATGTAAAAACCGTGACGGTAATTTGGGTATAGGCGTGCTGAAAAGGTTTACTGTTGTGTTTGACTATTATAATAAGTGTATTTATCTGAAACCCGGCGCTAATATTAACGACCCATTTGAACATGATATGAGCGGGCTTGAATACTATGCCGGAGGCGACGGCTACAAACACGTTGTGATAAGCCGGGTTGAACCCGGATCGGCAGGTGATGAAATAGGGCTGGAAAAAGATGATGAGATCATGTCGATCAACTTAAAACCCATAGCAAATATGACACTTGAGGATATCGACAATATCTTTAAATCGCAAAACAACCGCAGTCTGCTTCTCGAGGTATATCATGACAAAAGATATGACAGGGTGATATTGACGTTGAAAAGAAGAATCTAGCTTGATTTCGGATTTCGCAGTTTCGATTTCGGATTTTTGCAATTCGTAAATCCCAAATCGTAATTCGTAAATTCACTTCCACCACTGTGGCAGATCATGCTTTCATTTACTCGACTAATATAAACAAAGCCCGTTGGCCGCTTGTAAAGTTTGATTGAAATAATTAATTAGTTCCGCCTTCACATAAAAATTCAGATATCGCAACATCACTAAACTTGCTCCCCTTGTAAATTTCTATCACTTTGAACTTTAACTTATCCCCGCTGCTGATCTCATATTTAGCATTTAAATTCTTCTTGTTTCGATTATTTCTAAAGAATTTAGATATGTCAAATTCCTGAAAATGCCAGGTATCTAATAAATTCACATAGCAAACTGGCTTATCGTTGTAATAGACTAATAGCCTTTTAACACGTGCATTTTCTGTCCAGGTTTTCAGTGACTTACAATAACCGTTAAAAACACTGCAAATCCCTTGAAACTGGTATGCACCTGCATAAGTGGTATTTTTGGGAAAATTAAAATTAAATTCAAAGTAGCAATCTTCGGAAATACTACGTAATTCAAAGACCCAAGCAGTGTTGAGGTTATTATCTTGAATATTCGTTATGTCATAGGAGTGTTTGCCTTGCGATGCCTTGGTCGAAGATGCGTATACCAAATTACTTATCGATACTGACCAATTACCCCAAAACTCATTCTTTTTGTAACCATCAATGGAGTTTTCATAATCATCACTTGATTTATCAATTGTGGATTTAACATCTGGTATATCTACCGTTTGTATAAACATCATTAGTATTAATAGTAGGCATTTCATATTAATTTATTTAAATCCTAGCTCGCTAACGCAAGGCTATGCCTGGTGGCAGAGGATTCTTTCATTTACTCAACTAATATAAACAAAGCCCGTTGGCCGCCGGTAAAGTTTGATTGAAATATAAAACTAAATATCGTTTTGGCAATCCCGTTGTTTGCACTGCTGTAGACCTGGCAACCGTCCCACAATGAATAGCCTTGCGTTAGCAAAAGTCGGAAAGTTTTAAATCTTAAGGTATTTGCCTGTTTTCCCTATATCTTGAAGCTTCATTTTATAATTTTTCTTTCCGAGAACTGACCCAAGTTCTGCAGATCTTTTGAGCAGTTCCAACGCCAAGTCGAAATCTTGTTTACAGCCTTTGCCTAAAGCATAAAAATTTGATAAATTATTACATGCTTCTGCATGCCCTTTTTGACAAGCTTTTGTATACCAATACACACATTTTTCAGGATTGTACATAGGATTAGGGATGCCAAGATAACCGATATCCTCAAATTGACTCCCCATATCGTATAGACCTTCCATGTGTCCCAAATAAGCCGCTTTCTTAATTAATTCAAAATATTGGGCGTACAAAGTTCTGTTCTCCTCTGATGTTAGACCAAGCGCAGTGTCATACATCTTTTCGTGAATTGCTTTCGCCATAGCATATGCTTTTTGTCCCTTCATACTTTAGTTTCACAGTTTACCATCGCTTACGTCCCTTGAAATGTGGGAATTACGATGTACCAAATCCGAAATCGAAATTCCGAAATCCGAAATCGAAAATTCAATTCACTTCCAACTGGTCTTTTGACGGAAATACCGGAAATGCACCATGTGGCTCTGATTGATACCAGTATACAACAGAGGCAATATCATCCTGTAGTGGCATATACCGGCCATCATGATGCCAGCCAATATCCTGGATAGTTACTTTCAAATCTTTTTCAAAACGGATGGGATCGGCAATATGCCAGCGGTATAAGCCAAATCGTTGTGCAACGTCATAGTGGCCATCCCCTTTTATTACCTGTGGGAGGCCGCTGTAAGGACCGGTAAACTCGGTGTACGCACTTATTTCCACGCCTGCTTTATTTTTTGTCTGACTGTCAAAATCATAAGAGCCGCAAAAATAATCTTCGGTACCGGTTCCGTTAATCGTTGGGAATTTGGTGTCGCCATCCATAAAGAATTTGATTTCTCCTTCGCCCCACCATCCATTTTTTAATGAACCATAGGCTAAATAAGTACCAACATATTGTCCTTTACCTTTTATACTATCAACCAGCACATAATCTTTTTTCAAAGGCAAAGGGTTTACCCTGCGAAACTGCGCATGAAAATAGCCTGCGTCCTTAGGGACATCGGTCAGCGTGTAATCAACCTGGTAATAAAGCACCATGTCCTTGTCGTCGATATTTTCCATGGTTATCCGGCACTTTTTGCGGAAAGGCATCGGCCAGTAACAATTAAAAGCGCTGCCGGGATTCACCACCACCGGCAATGAGCGCACCTGCGCAAACTTACCCCAACCCATGCAAAAGAAATCGCCCACCGGAACTTCTACCGAAGGAGTGGTTTCATCATCCCAGTAAAACCGGATAATGGAGTAGCGCCAGTTGCCTGTCGGCGTCATCCATATATGTTGAATAGCGCCGGAACCATCAATTTCGGCCACGGTATAAGTCGTATGTTTCTTTATTACAACGCTCGGACTAACTTTCCATGTTTGCCCAAGCTCCCGCGAAGCGCCGGAACCTGTACCGGTAGTTGCCATGCCCCCTTTGCCTTTTTCACCATTAAAATTCTCAGGACTTATGGACCGCGTTACCGCATCCGACAGGCGGTATAAATTACCAAGGTTTACACCCAACCCATTAAATTTTTCCTGCGCCTTTACCGAAAAGGCGCCAAAAACGGTTAGCAAGGCAAGAAAGGATAAGCGTTTCATAATATTGATTTATATTGGTTTATTGTCAATTTTAGGTTAACCTTCTTTGCCTCACCTAAACGGCGAAGCCCTCACTCATCTTCTCCAAAGGAGAGGACTTTAACTTCGCTCTTTTTTAAGCCCTCTCCTTTGGAGAGGGTTGGGTGAGGCGACGGCTTTCGCCTTTTACCTTTCACCTCTTTCAAGAAAGTTTATAAAATTCCACCGCGTTAAGCCCCCAAAACCTGACCTGTTCATCCGGGGACAATTTCGAGATATAATACTTAACAACAGAAAGCATTTGCTGATAACCGCCTGCAACATTACAAACCGGCCAGTCGGAGCCAAACATTATCCTTTTGGTGCCAAATGCTTCAAAAACGATATCCAGGTATGGGTCGAAATCGCTAAGGGTCCAACTATACCAGTCTGCTTCAGTTATCATGCCCGATATTTTACAACTTACATTTTCGCATTTTGCCATCGCCTTGATACCTTTTTCCCACTTCTCAATATTTTTATTTTTGATATCGGGTTTAGCGATATGGTCTATCACAAACGGCTGATTTGGAAATGTTTTTACAAACTGGGCTGTATATCCAAGCTGATCTGGAAATATCAGGATATCAAAGGTAAAGTTATACGATTTTAAAGCAGCGACACCATTCATAAATTCAGGATTCAGCATTAAGGCCCTGTCGGTTTCGCCCTGCAATACATGCCTGAAACCCTTTAGTTTTTTAAACTTGCTAAAATATTCCAGTCTTTTGTTAATGTTGGCGCCCCTTAAATCAACCCAGCCTACCACACCCTTTATAAAATCGTGGCTTTCGGCAAGTCCGGTCAAAAATTCAGTTTCAGCTTCCGATTGATCTGCCTGCACCGCAACACAACCGTCGATACCATGTTTATGCAGGACAGGCTCCAGGTCGGCCGGCATAAAATCCCGCTGAATGGCGGACATAGTTTGATCAATCCAGCTATCCCTAACCGGGTCAAATTTCCAGAAATGCTGGTGCGAATCTATTTTAACTGACATATTCCAATCCCTTTATCTTTAAATTAAAGATAAGTTAATGTGCGGAGGTTAAGACTAATTCCTTAATTTTTATTCTTTTCCTGGCATAAAAAAAGATGTAAACAAAGCAAAGCCCTGGCACCACATAAGCCCATTGAATATTTGTTAAATCGGCAATCAGCCCTACTACAAGGGCGCAAACTGCACCTCCCACTATAGCCATAATAACAAACGACGAGCCCTCTTTTGTCTTTTTACCCAGCCCATGGATGCTGATTGAAAAAATAGTCGGGAACATGATCGACATAAAGAAATCAACCCCAAGTAAAGCAAACACTGGGAAATTACCGTGCAATACCACTGCCAGCGCTATTAAAAAAACGTTTATTAAGCTATAAATGGTTAACAGTCTGATAGGATCAATAACTCGCATTAAAAGTGTACCAATAAAGCGGCCGGCCATAAAACAGATTGAACCTGCGATTAAATATAACGAGGCTGTCTTTTCATTCATACCTGCTACCCGTTCGGCAAAAAGCACAAAAAATCCCCAAACGCAAGCCTGGGCGCCTACATAAAAAAACTGGGCTGTGACACCTGCCATTAATTCCTTTTCTTTAAATAATTCCTCCATTCGCTGCCAAAATGGTTTTCCTTCGTGTAAATCCTGACCCTCCCCTTCTTCAACAATCGTCGGCAACGAGATACGGTAAATTAAAATCGCCACAATCAATACTCCCGCTCCTATTATTAAAAATGGCGCCTGCACGGATGATGCTTCCTTGTTCAAATAAGTGTTTAACTGACCGGGAGACATTGCCGATTCCTGTGAAGAACTTAACGTTATACCCGATAAAATAAATGTCCTGCCGATAACGCCTGCCGATACGGTAGCGAGACCATTAAAAGATTGCGCCAAATTGATACGCCTTGCCGCGCCTTCCGGTTTACCCAATACGGTGATGTAGGGGTTTGCCGCAGTTTCCAAAAAGGCAGAACCGCTAAACATCACAAACAAGGCCACTAAAAAGAAACCAAAATTCCGAACATCCGCGGCTGGATAAAACAAAAACATGCCTGTCGAAACGAGTATTAAACCTAATATTATGCCGCCCTTGTAACCAAACTTTTTCATAAATAACGCCGCAGGGATAGGGAATATAAAATACGCTATGTAAGCAGCAAAATCAACAAAAGATGATTGAAAGGTTGTTAACTGGCAAGCTTTTTTTAGGTGCGGGATTAATATGGGATTAAGATTTAAAGCGAGGCCCCATATAAAAAATAAAGAGGTAATTAGTCCTATCGCAAAAAGGTATTTGTCTTTGGTCATATAACAGGTTTAATTAATTTGAAGATTTGAAAATGTGCCGATTTGTACGAAGTACTCCTTTGGAAAAAATGAAAAGTATCTTCAAATTTTCAAATTAGCGCATTTTCAAATTCAGTTTATTGGCGCGTTGAATATAATTATTTAAATGCAGCTTGTATGTCCTGTAAAGAAATTCCTAAAGTTTTTAATGCGATTTGATTGAGCTCCCCTTTATCGCCTGTAAAGTGAAAAACGCTATGCTTATGTGAGAGACTTTCGTTTGGCTTTAAAAATGCTGCCGGCGATACGCTTTCAATTTCATAAAAC
>DASXMZ010000017.1:0-3663 GCA_036495385.1 Mucilaginibacter sp.
TGTCATTTCACCACAGGGAATGTTGGCGTCCATTACACGTACATAATCGTTTTCAAACATTAGTTTATGATGCTGCGGAGCCGCAATTAACGCGTCCAGTTCATCTGGCCATTGTTCCGGTTGTTTATTCATCGTCGTAAAAATAACATTATAACTATCGGGATCGGATTGATTTCTTTCGGGATTATTATGAAAATCAGAATTATTTTCTTCTTCTGACTTCAGACTTCCGACTACCGACTTCTTAACTTCTTCCAGACTTTCGGACTTTCCGACTTCCGGACGTTTTTTTTCTTAGCTCACTTTCCGCCCTCCAGTTGCTCAATCGTCCGTTTTGCGGCTGCAAGGCGTATTGCTTTGTTTTTTTCTACCAACTTATGCTTTATCCATTGTTCTAATTTATGGTGCATGGGCACTATCACAGCCGCTATCAGCACAAGTATTGATAGCATTAAAATCGGCGAATCGTTAGTAAGTTTAGCCAAATAGGGATGTAGAACCAGGTTAATGAACTCAAATACGATCAGCAGTCCGATTACGCCAACAATCTCAATTACCCGGGTACTGACTATTACACTGCGGCTAAGCAGCAGAAATATTATTATCAGCAATACCAGGCCAAAGGCAATGGCTGCGTATTGGATATTATGCCGCCGCTGCTCATCAGCTTCCGCGGCTTTCGTCTGTTCGTCTATATCTTTTAGCTGCTGTTGAAATGTTAAATTCTGGAATTCGGCTACTCGTTTTTGGCTACTTACCGAATCTTTATAATTTATCTGCATCACCGCGTAATAGTAAGCGCTGTCTTTATTTAACGAATGAGCATACACTTTCCGCAGTATTTCTGCTACGGTACTCATCCCCTCAGGGATGTCCGCTTTTTTAGCTATCGCCAGATCTTCAAGGGCAATGAATTTTGCCTTCATATAATTACCCGATTTAATAATAAAATTGCAATACAAGTTGCCGTGCCTTATTTGAAAAAATGAGAGGTTCTGTTTTTTACAGTATGACAGTGCTTTTTTATAATAAACCTCGGCCAGATCAGAATCGTTTTTTAACTCGTACGACACTCCGTTTTGGGCCAATAAAATAGAATAAAAAGAAGGATCGGGGGCCTTGGGAGTTAGGCTACCTGCTTTTTGTAAATAAATCAGTGCCGAGTCGGGTTTATTCAAATTGTTGTAAACTAATCCATAAAATATATTCCTGTAAAACGATGAGCCACGGAAGTTTCCAAGTGCACTCGATTTTTTTAAATAATCAAAAGCAATCTGGTTATTCCCGGTAAGGGCGTACACATAAGCGATATTGCAATAAAACAGGGCTTTGTTTTCGTCAGTTTTAGCATATTCAAGTCCCTTAAAATAAGCGCTCAAACTAAAATTATAATCAGTTTTAGTTACATATCTGTTGCCTATGGCCCTATAAACGGCCGCCATAAGAGAATCGTTTTTCAAATCCTTTGCAATGGCGTACATTTCTTTTTGAACCATTGCCGAGCTATCAAACCTTGCCGTAGTATAATAATACCTGTCCAGGCCCCGATAAGCTCTAAATTTTTCGAACGGTGTTTTTGAATTTTTCAAAATTTGTCTCGCCTCATTTACAGGAATGTACTGGGCAATTAATTTTCCTGTTAAAAGAATGGAGACAATCAGGATGAAAAAACACTTCATAAAAAGTCTATTAAAAATGATGTTCAATAGTTGATAAAGACGGCTTTACAGGCTGTCCGATTTTTTTATTTCTACACTTATTATATGCAAATCACTAGTACCAATATTTTTTAGTGCATGCGGGCCCAAAGGCTCCGACCACAAAGCAGAGTGCGGCTCAATCGTTTTTCCTATGCTCCTCGAATCAAGCAGCACGTTGCCTTCAGCATCATACCTGATAAAATCAGACCAGCTGATAATAATGTGAGAGGCAGCAAACCTGTGGGTATGCACGGTTGTCATTTCACCACCGGGAATGTTGGCGTTCATTACACGTACATAATCGTTTTCAAACATTAGTTTATGATGCTGCGGAGCCGCAATTAATGCGTCCAACTCATCTGGCCATTGTTCAGGTTGTTTATTCATCGTCGTAAAAATAACATTATCAGGCAATTCCAGCGGTATATCGCTGTCGCAATTTACCTTTTCGGATTTTACCTGACACTATTCCAGTTTGTATTCTTTTTTTATTAGCTCAATCAGTCTTACCGCCTTAGCTTCCAATAGCTTATAATTCTGTTCGTCCTGTATGGTGGTGTTTTTTTGACGATGAAGAAAGTTAAGGTATTCATTCAGCCCGCCGGTATTTATTCTTATCCTGGCCGAAGCAGGCATTAAAGGAAATACGTCGTGACCAGTTTCATTTGCTCTGTAATATTTTAGAAGATCGCTTGCATTCAGCATTTTTTCAACCATATCGTTCCCCTGTTGCTGATGCGTAAAGTAAACTTGCTTGTAATAATCGAGTCTACCCCAAAGCTGGTCGTATGTGACTATCGAATCGCGGACAGCGCGCTTGCGGATCAGTCTTAATCCACCAGCATTTTTTAATTGGTCAATGGTCCCGGTGTTCCGGGTATAAATTCTGTCCCACAGCGTCCTTTTAATATTCCGGTGAACACTTACCGGAATATCCTTAGCGTTTGGATTGTTTTCAAAAAAAAGGTAAACGGAATCGATGGCTGCTATTCTTTTTTCTTTAACAGGGAATCCAGCTTTAAAAGCAACAGTATCAAGAGCAAGATCATGTACCAGCGATTCCATGTATTGCTGCTCTCTTTCATGATCAGCAATATGTTCCCGTATATTTTCGGCTATAAAGCCCATAAATACCGCAAGAAAAATCATCATGCCTTCAAGCAGATATTCCTTCCAGGGTTTGTGCTTGTGATGCACGTCGGGATGGTGGTGTACTTCCATTGTGATTTCGGATTTGGGATTTTCGATTTCGGATTTGAGTTGTATTTCGGATTTATTTTTTATTTTGGATTTATTCTTTTCGATAGAAGAGTTTTCCGACCTCTGACTTCTGACATCTGACTTCGTACTATCTTTCACCTCCCCTCCCCCTGCGCTTACTCATTTTTCAAATCGTATTTATTCTCAAAATATTTAATGACACGCGTTGCGTGTTCTTTCGTCTCGTTAAGTATCCTGATCTGGTTATTATTGACCCTGCCATAAAAAAATAAGTTATTGAAAAATTGATTGATCAATGCCTTATCATTTGAGAATAATAAAGTTTTTTTAACAGTTTCTTTTGGTGTGTTGACCAGCATAGCATCGGCGTCAAAATCCCACAACCTTTGAAATGTATTTCTTACGTTGTCCTGGCTCTCCTGGAATACTGTGGCCTGAAAATCAAGGTATGCACTCTGCTTATAGTCGTACGCCATTATACTGTCCTTGTCTGTTTCATTTAGCAGACGAAACCCTCCTGCGTTCTTTAATTGCTGTATGGTGCCGTTAGTAAAGCTCATACTTCTATTGCTTAAAGAAACTTTGATAATTGGCACCAGGCATGACGCTTTCCCCGGCTTTTGTTTAAGAGAGTCAGAACAAGTTGCAAGGTTATTCAAGGCAGAAGCCTTCGCCTGGTCGTAGGCAATCAGCCTGGAAAAATTAGCGGTATCCCGCCGCAAATCCTGTGCGAATGATTTAA
>DASXMZ010000018.1:0-3674 GCA_036495385.1 Mucilaginibacter sp.
CCAATACCTCTAAACTCTTCTTTGCCCATTTTAATAGGCGTTATTCTGTTTGCCAGCATGTTTTTAATTTTAAAAGTTGGAACAAAGTTATGTTCTTAAATTACTGAAAACAACATAGATATACGCATACTAAATTCGTAAAAATACTGGTTGACAATCGATTAAAACATCTTAACTTTAAATTATCAATATCATTTACTTAAACGAAATAAATTATGAAGAATCATCAGGAAATCGTTAAGAAAATTCTTGACAGCAAAGCAGTTGATTTTGCAGCCATCGGCAAGGCTGTTGCCGAAATTGGTCCGTCACTCGCCTTGTCGGAAGAGCCATGGGAAGGCTTTTGCGGCACAATGCGGTACTTCGTTCGTATTTATCGCAATCCGTTCCCCGTTCCGGATCCTATTTTCGAAGAAGAATAGGCTGTTTAACCATGGCAGAAAAGCAGCGCAACTATATCTTTGAATCATCGGTTGCCGGGTACGCTTCCCGCAAGGAGGCCTGGGATACTGCGGATTTAATACGCCGTTGCTGTAATGCGCTCGACATTGCAAAAGAAACCATAATGCTGCTGGCCGATGATGGGTACATTGATCCTGATGATGCCGGTAACCGCATTTATCCCGAGAAAATTATGGGCGAGACTGGTTTGTTATTGCTGGTAATGTCGATGGTTGATTCGCACAAACAAATTGCAGAGCGGGTTGAGGACATTGCGTGCATTTTAGCGCCGCATGCGCGAAAGAAAAAAACTTTCATGGATATATGTCTTCAACCAGCTCTGGCTTTTGAGTACGCACAAGCGCATATTTTTTTGACAAATTTGGGCTACCCCGACTATAAATTTGATGCGCTACTTTCAAAATGTATGGATGCGCATGCCAATTTCGGTCGTGAACGTACGCCCCACCGGATGCTGGAACAGGTATGGATTAAAAAATTGTGGAATAATACAACGTTTGATACTGATACCGGTAAAATAATAGCCAATTCGGCTTTGAACAAACCGATAGACCTGCTGCATGGAACAAAAGACGATAGGTATGCTTTTACTCATGCATTGATGTACGCTACCAGCTTTAATAGCTCTCCCCGCCGAATGCCCCGCAAAAGAGTGGAAATTTTAAGCGAGGCAGAAGCCATGCTGGCCCGGTGCCTCGATGAAAATGACTACGACCTCGCGGGCGAAGTGCTGCTTACCTGGCCGCTAACCGGCAGCTCATGGAGCGCCGCGGCTGCATTTGCTTTCCGTGTGATTGCAGCGGCCGAAGACGAAACCGGTTACTTGCCGCCACCGGGGCTGCGCGCCGAGACCCTCGGGAAACTCGAAGGAACAGACCGTGAAAAATATTTACATGCCACCATTTATCACACCGCCTATGTAATGGGTTTGTTATGCGCCATAAGTTTAATGCCCGATAAAGCCCCGCCCAAAAACATGCCCACAAAAAGATCAGTGCCGGGAAGCGCCGCCAGGATTCTCCCCTTTTTAAATAACGACCCTAAAACCAAACCGTGGCGGGTTGAATTTAACAAAATGACCTCACATGAACAGGATGCCCTTGCGGGATTGCTGCTAAATATAGCGATGATCAGGAATGTGCGCCAAAAACAATATGGCACTGTGTATGAATTACTTGGCATCGCCTTTGAAATAGATTTGGCTGATACCGCAATAGCCCGGCAAACCGCAGAGTTGCTGGACAGGCTAAGTCTGCTTTCCTAGGCAGTTTATCACATTAATGACTCCCCAAAAACTTTCTGGCTTAAGAAAAAAGTTCTATCATTCTTCTTTTCAGAATTTGCCAATATCTATTTATTAAAAACAAATGCTGACAAATATTTATTATAACTATTATAAACACAATATCTTATGAAAAAAAGAATAGTCAGCTTTATACTGCTTGCAGCAATGTACGTAGCGTTAAGTACAAGCTGCGCCCCGCCGAAACATCTGGCACCGCCGCCACCGCCACCGCCACCCGTTTCGCCGGGCCGATAATTATTAAAGCCTTTAACTTTTGCGGTTAAAGGCTTTTTAATTACTAAAGAAAGTTCTCATTGCGAGGCACGAAGCAATCTCTTCGAATGCAATTGGCGCTAATGCACTTGCGACGAGATTGCCACGCTATCGCTCGTATGACAATTTTAGAGAAATTCTAAAATCACGATAAAACCAATTTAATAATTTTAGTCCCATTAATCCTTTTCAATTAAATACAGTCCTACATACAAATGCCCGATAATGAGGGAGTTTAAATTAAAATTGAAAGTCATGAAAAGGAAAACTATAGGATTTGCATTGATAATAGCCGCTTTTGTTTCTGTTACTTCTGGATGTTATGTTGGATATGGTTACCCGCATAGGTACCATCACTATTATCACGGTGGCTATTAATAAGGAGTTTTGGTTGTAGTTATGATTGTGTGTCTTGGGTCCCGTTTGCACCGGGGCCCTTTTTTTTGACCGCTGATTCAGGGTGATTTTGACCGCTGATTTGCACTGATTTTTACGATTGCACTGATCTCGTCTGATTGGGATTTTTAAGATTTGGGATTTTTCTATTTAGGCAAATATTCAGCTGGTATAGGATTGTCTTTACGTTCGCTGTCGAAAAACCAGCCGAGTATCCAGAAGCGGGCGCCATCGTAAAATAACTCGATGCTGTTTATGCCGCGTTCAATTACGGGACCGTTGGCTGTATTCCGCGATTCATAGGTGCTCCATACATGGTAAATGCTTCCGAACTTTTCAACCTTGCGGGATATCTCGCGTTCGTCAAAACCGTCTCTTTCTAAAACAGGATCGGATAAGCGGTGATATTCTTTTAAACTAACATAATGGAATGTGGATTTACCGTCTTTGGTTTTTCCGCTCCAGCCAACGTTAACATTAGGCCAGTGGATCAGGCTGTCGCGCTCGTAGGATGCCTTCTCTCCTTTTTTTACCGTAACTACGTCATAATAAGCTTTCATGATGCCATCGAGGGTGCTTACATTGTCACCATATTTGGTGATTACCTGGGCGGTGCCGATTAAGTAGGTTAGCGTTATTAATGTGATGGTTAAGAGGGTTGGTGATTTTTTCATTCGGGAGCATTGATTGTTCGCATAAAGATAATCAAAGGCCGTTGATTTTTTTGATTTTGGGATTTCGTTGATTTTGACCGCTGATTTAAATTGATTTTGTGATTTCGCTGACCTTTGTTTTACACCAGCATTGCTATGTTGTAATAGTAATGAATATGAAGTATCTTTGATCAATGACAACCATAACTATCCAAGTTCCTGAAAAGGCTCAGAAAAAACTATCAGCAATTGTAAAAGAACTGGGTGGCGAGGTTGTTTCTGTATCCTCAGATAAAAAGGCATCTAAAAAGGCAAAACTCCTGAACGAGATAAAACAAGGATTGAAGGAAGTGAAAGACATACGCGACGGAAAATCAAAATCTTACTCCATGTCTGATCTTTTAGATGGCGAATAATCTACATCTTACTGAATTTTTTTTACAAAGGCCAAACGGTATCATATACTCCAAAATAGTTTAAAAAGCTTATTTTAGAAGATTGCTTCATGTTTTTATAGAAGCGGTTTGCTTTTGACCATGAAATTTAAGAAATGTATGGAAAAAACATTAGTAGTGATAGGCGCGGGAGCAAGTAAGGACTTTTGC
>DASXMZ010000019.1:0-22724 GCA_036495385.1 Mucilaginibacter sp.
TTACAATGCCAATTACAAAATAGAATTTTATAATTTTACCGACTTAACAAAATATTATATGCCCGAAACTGCAATACACGCTATCAGTAGGTTTAACGGTACTGAACTCAGTTTTGATGAATTTAAGAAAATAGTAACGGATGATTACCGTATAGGCTTCGAGAGCCGGCAGGCAAGTTTAATTGGGCGAAGAGAAGTGCTTACCGGTAAGGCTAAGTTTGGCATATTCGGCGATGGCAAAGAAGTGGCGCAATTGGCTATGGCTAAAGCATTTCGTAACGGCGATTGGCGTGCCGGCTACTACCGCGATCAAACATTTATGTTCGCAACAGGCATGAGCGATCTGCCCGAGTTTTTTGCGCAACTTTATGCTTACCCTGATGTGGAGAAAGACCCTGCATCGGCCGGAAGGCAAATGAACTGCCATTACGCCACCAGGTTTGTAAACGCAGATGGAAGTTGGGTTAATCAAACCGAAACGATGAATTGCTCGGCGGATATTTCAACCACCAGCGGCCATATGCCGCGTTTGCTGGGCCTTGCTTATGCTTCAAAACTATACAGGCAAAATAAAGAACTTGAATACCTTAAAAACTTTTCGGTAAATGGTAATGAGGTTGCTTTTGGCACCATAGGTAACGGATCGACCTCCGAAGGATTGTTTTTCGAAACGTTCAATGCAGCAGGCGTATTGCAAGTACCCATGGCAATTTCCATCTGGGATGATGCTTACGCAATTTCGGTTCCCGCAAAATTGCAGACAACAAAAGAAGATATTTCTGAAATACTAAAAGGGTTCCAGCGTGAGGACGGTACCAATGGGTACGAGATATTTAAAGTGCGTGGCTGGGATTATGTGGCCCTTTGCGAAACTTATGAACGTGCCATTGCGATGTGTCGTGAGGAGCATGTGCCTGTTTTAATACATGTTACCGAAATGACGCAGCCGCAGGGCCACTCATCTTCGGGTTCGCATGAGCGATATAAAACAAAAGAACGCCTGGCCTGGGAAGACGAGCACGACTGTTTGCTTCAAATGCGCAAATGGATGATAGCGTCGGCTATAGCTACAGAAGCTGAAATGGATGAATTGGAAACCGCGGCAAAAAAACACGTGCGCGAGTGTCAGCGAAAAGTATGGAATGAACTTGGGGATGAAATAAAAACCGAATTGAATGAAGCTGCGGGATTAATTGAACAATTGGCACAAAATGTATCTGCCCGTGAAGAAATATTGGCAATTGTGCAGGATTTGCACGAGTGCGTTGATCCGGGCCGTAAGGACTTTGTGTCTGCCATCCGTAAAACGCTATTTGTTACCGCAAAAGATAATATTCCCGAAAAACAAGTATTGCTTGACTGGCTTAAGCTAGAAAATACAAAAAATGCATCCCGCTATAACTCGAAGCTTTTTGGCGAAACACCGTACTCCCCTTTAAATGTTGAACCCGTTGCCGTGCAATATGCCGAAGATGCACACCTGCTGGACGGGCGGGAGATACTAAATGCGTGCTTTGATGCAAATTTTGAGCGCGATAAAAGTATAGTGGCTTTTGGCGAAGACGTAGGCGCTATAGGCGACGTAAACCAGGGCTTTGCCGGCTTGCAAAGTAAATACGGCGATTTGCGCATAACCGATACCGGTATCAGGGAAGCGACAATAGTAGGCCAGGGAATAGGCCTGGCTATGCGCGGTCTAAAACCAATAGCCGAAATTCAGTATCTTGATTATTTACTATATACAATTAATACTTTAAGCGACGACTTGGCAAGTTTGAGTTACCGCACATTCGGCGGCCAAAAAGCACCGGTCATTGTTCGTACCCGCGGACACCGCCTGGAGGGTATATGGCATTCGGGTTCGCCGCTCGGGCTAATATTAAACTCACTGCAGGGCTTGCATATTTGCGTTCCGCGCGATATGACCCAGGCCGCCGGTATGTATAATGTGTTGTTGCGTGGCGATGAACCCGCCCTTGTGATTGAGTGTTTAAATGGATACCGCTTAAAAGAAAAATTACCGGAAAACGTTGGAGAGTTCACGGTTCCCCTTGGAAAAGCGGAGATCCTGAAGCAGGGAAGTGATGTCACCGTTGTTTCCTATGGCTCAACTTTGCGCATTGTTTTAGAAGCAGCTAAAGAGCTGGAGAAAATCGACATTCAGGTAGAAGTTATAGACCCTCAAACCCTAGCGCCTTTTGACACCGGCAATATCTGCGGAACTTCCTTAAAGAAAACCAGCAAATTATTAATCGTTGATGAAGACGTTCCCGGAGCAGCATCCGCTTATATTTTACAAAAAGTGATTGAAAGTCAGAAGGGCTATTACTCGCTGGATGCACCGCCGAGGACGCTTTGTGCAAAAGAGCACCGGCCACCGTATGGCTCTGATGGTGATTACTTTACCAAGCCTTCACTGGATGATATTATTGAAGCTGTATATTCTTTAATGAGTGATGCAGATCCGCAAAAATATCCGCCTATTTATTAATTAGTGAGTTATTGAATTAGTGATTTAGTGAATTTATTCGATTAGTGAATTAGTGAATTGTCATGTACTTGACCTTTACAATTTAAAAAAAGACGGCCTCGTAAACGCCGGTCGAAAACTTCCGTGTTGCCGAAAAAAGATTTATCGCAGAAAATTCTTCAGTTTGCCGATAAAATTCCCCAAAAAGAAATATTTAAGTTTTCTTTTAGAATCTTCAAAAGATTATAAACAGGATTAACGTTTACGTTAATGTTCTCTTTTTGAGCTAATTAAATAAAACTTTTATAATGAGGCACAATAGTTGGCTAATTAATTTTGTTAGTTACCTTGTTGTACGCTTTAGTCGGACCATTTAGTAACTACTTGTATTACAACTACTTTAATTTTTAATAATTGAATTTATTAGTAATCAAATTATTTTGTATATCAATATGAAAATTTTGGAGATTTTAATTTTACATTAAAATCAATACTATGTCGACAATTTTTATCTTTGGAATTAAAGGATATTAGTTTTATGTTTGCAAAAAAGTTAAACCTAATTTCTTTTTTTACGTAAACGAGAAGTAAGTAAGAACTATTGATAATTAACTGGAATAAAGGATGAAGAAACAATTAGGCGGATTTTGTATATTATTAATACTCTCTCTTACCGTTATTAGCTGGAGGCCAGTTGGTGCGAATAAACAAGTTCATAATACCACAAAGCCCTTTACTGTAAGGGAATTGCTAGACAAGTACATCAGTACTGTATATGAAACAGCAAATTTACAGGCGTCGGGTCTAGCGTTCGATGTATTTAAGAAAGCCGTAACCGGTTTTATCAATTTAAAAGCCGCTAATAAACTACCTCAAAGCAGTTCGATCCTTACCGTTGTTGATTTTACCAAATCAAGTTGCGAAAAACGGATGTGGATAGTTGATCTCCTGAATAAAGAATTAATTCTGAACACCTGGGTTGCTCACGGCCAGGGAAGCGGAAAAGATATGGCTACCAGCTTTTCGGATAATATTAACTCTCATCAAAGCAGCCTGGGTTTCTATTTAACCGACGATATATATATCGGCAAACACGGCCGCTCTTTACACCTCGATGGACTGGACACGGGCTTTAACACCAGTGCCCGCGCCCGTGAAATTGTTGTACACGCTGCCAATTATGTTTGCCAGAGTGAAATTAACCACCAGGGTCGTATCGGCCGCAGTTTCGGTTGCCCGGCAGTATCTCCAAAGGTAGCCGGCCAGGTGATCGCCACTATTAAAGATAAAACCGTTTTATTTATCAATGGTAACGACAGCAGGTATACTTCCAAATACCTTGATGAAGACGCAGCTGCCAATTTCGTTAGTCAAGATCCTGTTAATAACAATATTGCTAACGCTTCACTGGAAACACCTGAAGATTCGGTGCACCTGGAAAAATAACCAAAAAATTTTGTAACTCAGAGTTTCGGATATAAGGCGAAGCAGGATATACTTGAGTATAACTTGCCAGCCATCACTTCGTTAAATAAAAACTAACAAGTGATCTCCTCAAAAGCTCATCTACTGAACTTTAAAATTAAAAGACACAATACTTATTCATCGTGTTCTTCGCGTCCCCTTTGTGATCTTTCTGGTGCTTAAACACAGAGTCTACAAAGATTTTTCACAAAGTGCGCAAGGCTTTTCCGTCGTTCAAAAGTTCAAGAACGTCAGGTAAAAACTCATCACACACTTGTCTATTTTTTCTAAGTTAAGAGATCATGTATTGACAAATATCTACCTACCTGTTATTTTCGGCAATTAAACCCGCTTGGGCATTGGTGAATTTCAGCATATGATCGTAAAGAACTATGTCTAAACCATAAACATCCTGTCTGAATTGCAGGGTCCCGCTTTCGTCAACCCAGCAAGTAGCATAGGTGATATAAACCGGAACTCTTTTTGGTAAATATATTGTAGTTGGCTCAGGATTGTCTTCGCTCATGTCTTTCGCTATAGTGGTATATTTGTCACCTTCACCAAATAAATTCAGCGCGAGGCCCTGGGGATCGCCCAGACGTACACATCCATGACTTACATCGCGATCCTTCTTATAAAAGGCTGATTTGGCAGGGGTATCGTGCAGATAAACACTGCTTTCGTTATTGAAAAGGAATTTAATCTTGCCTAACGAATTATCGTCACCAGGTTTTTGCTTAAATTCATAATCCGAGTTTTCCCTGGTAATTTTCGACCAGTTGATGTCCTCCGGATCATCAACCAGCTTATCATTTTTGTACACGTCGATACCTTTATTTTCAAGGTAATATTTGTCCTTAGCGGCCTGGACAATAATCTCTTTATTGGCTATACTTTGTGGAATGTTCCATACCGGGTTAACTTCAACACTATGGATCATGCTGTTTAAAATCGGTGTCTCTTTAGGATAGGGTTTATCTTCTTTAGCGGTATCGTTGTAGGCTAAAAGCGTATTTGAATTGGTTTTGTTCCTCCCCTCGCCTACACAAACTTTCATTGTAAGGACTGAGTGGCCGCTGTCGATAACATTTAAAAAATAATCTGGAATATTTACAATTACGTATTTATCCTGGTAGGGCTTATTCCTCCACCGCAGGCGTTCCATGTTAACCAATAAAATACGTTTGGTTTCTTCCTGCGTTTTTCCCGGAGCCTGCACGCCGCTAAGGAATGCCTTTTGCAGTACATAATATTGTGGATTCTTAGGCTGTACACTATCAAGATAGGCTTTCATATTGCCGATATGAAAAACTTGCGACATAGAAGCTGTATCTGGTTGTCGCGTGGCCATAAAGTATCTTTTAAAAACCTTTTTTGGGTTAATTACGCCGTATTGCAATGCGTTTGAATAATTAATCAACGAGTTTGAAGCTGCAATCTCAAGCTTCGCCATATCATAATAAGCCTCATCAATTGTTTTGATGCCATTTTTACTTTTAAACTTGTTTACCAACTCCTTAATCTCATCTGGCTGAAAAATTGACGAGTCTAGTCCATGTTCGTCAGCTTTTTCAAAATAGGCTACCGCGGTTAACAGATCATTGTTAAACACGTGATCCATTACGAATTCCGGATTGTAATCGTCTTGTTTGTAGTACACATCAATTACATCGAGATGGGAAACTTTTGTTTTCTCGCTGTCGAGCACGGCTTTAAATACTTCGGAAAAACCTTCTGGGGTGAAATCCTTAAAAACTTTGTTATGTGTCTTTTTATAAAGAACGTTTGCAACGGCCGAACGCTTTTTTTTACAGCTTTGGAATGTTAGAACGGCAACTGAAAGAACTAATATTAAAACCGGCAGGATAATTTTTTTTACCGAAACAAATCTCGTCATAGTGTATTAAAGTGGTAAATATATAGCATTATTAGCAATCTGTGTACCATAAACGGTCATCAGATTTTACTAATTTTGAAACTTAGCCAACGCAGCTTTCTTTTATACGTTTAACCACTGATAACGATTTATAAAAATGAAAAAATATTATCTGTTTATTTTATTCGCTTTTTTTAGTGTCCCCATAACAGCACAACGATTTAATCCGGTGAACCCAAATGCTTCGGCCGATGTAAAAAAGACACTGAATTTTATTTACGATATAAAGGGAAAATATATTCTATCTGGTGAGCAAAATTATAACAGCGACTTAAATACATTTTCGGATAGTGCAAAGGCCATTACCGGAAAATTTCCGGCGGTGTGGGGAAGCGACTTTATTTTATCTGGCGATAAAGATCTTGGCCCTCAAATAGTTAATGAAGCCATAAAAAAATCGAACGACGGATACCTTGTTACTTTGATGTGGCATGAGGGACGGCCAACCGATAATCCACCATACGACTGGAAAAAAAGTATTCAAGGTAAACTTACCGATGCAGAATGGACCGAACTCACCACGCCGGGGACCAAGTTGTATAAGAGATGGCTTGATCAGATTGATGTGATTGCCGGCTATTTAAAACAATTGCAGGCCGCACATGTAACCGTATTATGGCGGCCATATCATGAAATGAACGGCGTATGGTTTTGGTGGGGCAACAAAAAGGGCGAAAATGGTATAGCTAAACTATGGAAAATGATGTACGACCGCTATACCAACTATCATCATTTAGATAACCTTATATGGGTTTGGGGCGCAAATGGTTTACGGGATATACCGTTTGATGAAGCTTACGATTACAAGGACTTTTACCCGGGCCCCGATTATGTTGATATTTTGGGTGCAGATGTTTACCACGCTGATTATGAGCAAAAAGATTATAACGAGCTGTTAAAACTGGCAAACGGAAAACCAATTGCATTAACAGAAACCGGCGAGTTGCCAAAACCAGAAATATTAAACGTACAACCCCAGTGGACATGGTTTATGGTGTGGACAAGCTGGCTCTGGACAGATAATACCCGCGAACACGTTAAAGAAATATACAACCTGCCGCAAACGTTAAGTCACGATGAAGTTAAACAAAAACTGGAAGCCTTAAAAAAGTAATGACTAATGAAAACAAACCCGAGGTTTGGCTCAGAGGTGCTTTAAGTGATATACCGGGCTTATTACAACCGGTTGCCCATGCATTGCTGCAGGCGCGTGAAGAAATAGGCGTGTTGATGCAAAGTTTTCCTCTTGGTTTATTATGGGAACAACCTGCGGGCCTTGCTTCTCCGGGTTTTCATTTACAACACATGGTCGGCGTGCTTGACAGGCTTTTCACTTACGCAGATGGAAAGCAGCTTAACAAGCGGCAACTGGAATACCTGGCTGCGGAAGGAAAGGCAGCTGAATCGCTAACAGCTGGCCATCTGTTCAAACACTTCAATGAGCAAATTGAAAAAGCTATCGCTCAACTGCGGAAAACTAATATTTCGGTTTTAACTGAAGCGAGGGAAGTCGGCAGGGCAAGGCTGCCGTCGACCGTTATCGGATTATATGTTCATGCTGCAGAACATACGATGAGGCATGCAGGTCAACTTTTGGTTACTGTAAAAATATTGAATGCAAAGTATCTATAGAGAAACAACTGATAATATATCTCCTAAATTTTTCACCCTGTGAGTAGCAATCGCTTTGGGATGTTTATTTTCCGGGTCGAATAAAAATGTTTCGATGCCCAGGTCCGCGGCGGCTTTTATTTCAGATTCAGGATCGTCGCCAATAACCAATATTTCCTCTGCGGCATAATTATGCCTTTTCATAATATCCGCAAATACATCTTTTTTAGTTTGCCGGGTTATTTCGGGATCAACGATGTGGATTTCCTCAAAATCGTCTTCAATATTGAGCATTTTTATTTTACTCCATTGCAATTTTGAAAAACCGGTAGTAACCAAAAACTTTTCCAACGGAATAGATCTAACATAATGGTATTCAGCAAATGGCTCCATCGGTAAATCATAAGTAATATTATTTAGTAGTTGAATGCCTTTATTTTTAAGCTCAGGACTAAAATTATATTTATCAGCAACTAAATGATATGGTCTGCGTGTTAATTCGTCTTTTGCGTTTTTTAAATGTTCGTAAATCAGGCCTTCCTTATTTTGGTCAATTAAAGAGAATAGGACATCAAACAGATGTCCGGCGATAGAACTAACAGGGTATATGGTATTATCGAGGTCTAATATTAAAGCTTTTTTCATAAATTGATTTATTTAAATCAGGCATTTAAATTAAGGATTTCCTTGCTGCGATATCTAAACCAATATAATAAAATATATCCCATCGCCGATATCAGGCTTACGGCCGCCAATACCCACCAAAGCAAATTAAATCCGCCGTACGAAATTACATAACCGCCAACAAATGGAGCAATAACCTGCGATGTTGACCATGACATGCTGTACAAAGCTGCATATTCTCCCCGGTTATGAACACTGGTACGATAAATCCAAAAAGAGTTCATAAAAGGCATGCATACCATTTCACTAAAAGTTATCAAAACTACAATAAACGTTGCCGCCACAGCTGTGTGTGGAACAAGGTTAAGCAATACAAATCCAACAGCACCCATTAAAATCCCCGTACTTATATAGATTAAAATGTTTCTTTTGCCTTCGAGATTATGAATCAGCACCATTTCCACTATAGCTATCAATATTCCGTTTAGTGCCAGTAGAAAACCGATCAACTGCTCATTAAAATGCCATTCAATTTTATAAAAAACAGGCTGCATAATAAAAAACTGAAAAAAGCACATGCCAAAAAGAGTGGCGAGCAAAATAAACAGCAGATATTCCTTGTCTTTATATGCAGATGTTTTGACGATTGGTTCTTCGTGTCTATGTATTGACTTCACCATTTTTGAGCGGGGCATAAGTTTTAACAACAACAACGCCGCGAGGATATTGGTACAACCGTCTACCCAAAACAACAAATGATAGTTTACAGATGCCAATAAGCCGCCAAGCGCACCGCCCACCGCCCAGCCCAGGTTTACAGCCAAACGATTCAGAGAATAAGAACGGGTTTTATTCGAGTCGTTACTATAATGGGCTATTGCTGCCGAGTTAGCGGGCCTGAAAGAGTCGTTGCACAATCCCAGTATATAAGCGCCTATCCCTATTGTTAAAAATGTATGCTGGTAACCTACAATCATAAACAATGTGCCACCGGCGAGCAATGCGCCAACCTGCAAATCGTAAAAACCAATCTTATCTGTCAGCTTACCACCTATAAAAGCACCGCTTATTGATCCTAAACCAAAAACGGCCATAACTATACCTGCCTGAACAACGGAGAAGTGCAGCTGGCGGATACAATAAATGCTCATAAAAGGCACAACCATTGTTCCGCTCCGGTTAACCAGCATTACTATTGACAGGTACCAGCTGTTTTTTGAAAGTCCTTTAAAGGCTTGTTTATATAACTGGATAAAGGAGGTAAACATTAAACAAATATAGGGCTTGCCACTTATTAACTCTGTAATTTTCTTTTAGATTAAGCAATTTAATTGGCTGAAATGTATGCAGGGACAATTAGAAATGAAATTCCAGCACGGAAATTCACAAAACGATCACTCCTTCCAGGAATAAAAAAAAAGAATTCCTTATTGATCATTTCAGTTTTATGCGTAAATTGAACCAGTTATCACAACAATAAGCAGATCGTCTTAACCTTCCCCCTCCTCTGGCTTATTGTTTCGTTTACATCACAGTTGCCTGTTCATTAATTTCTTAAAAATAATTACTCAAACCTTAACAACCTCAAAAACTATGGTCACTCCAAATCATCTTTCAATTCTCGGTATAATCCATACCGCAATAAGTATTCTTGCACTCCTTGCCGGACTTTTGGCCTTGTTTAGCAACGGAAAAGTTGACCCAACAAACGGTTGGGGTAAGCGCTACTTCTGGCTAACTGTTTTAACCTGCCTTACCGGTTTTCCAATCATGAGGTTTGGCCACCCAACTCCGGGGCATTACCTCGGAGTGATAATTTTGGTATTGCTTGCAATTGCATATTATGCCAAACGGATATTCGGAAAAGCGGGTGACTACGTACTGTTGATCTTAATGTCAACAACTTTATTTTTATCTTTTATCCCAGCAATCGTTGAGACTTCAACAAGATTACCAATCAGTCATCCTTTAGCCGAAGGGCCAAATGATCTCCTTGTGCAGAAGGGGCAGATGGTGTTGCTTATTATTTTTGTTGTGGGGGTAATTTACCAGGTGGTAAAATTAAGGGCTCAAAAGAAATCATTAAACTCTATCCACTAAAAACATTTCTAATTTTATATATCGTACAGTGATTGGATGGTTTTTAGAACGTGCAATACCGCTCCACAAACCATCTGATCATTTCAACGCGATCCTTTAAATACCGGGTATTAAAAAATTGATTTGAAAAATCATCGTAATGCTCATATTGAAAAGCAGTACCATACAGCATAAAGCTAAACCACAGGTAGGGAATGGCTTTCAGTTCGCTGTCTGACAAGGGCCTCACCTGCCTGTAGGCCGCTACGAAAATTCCGAAAGCCTTTTCGGCATCTTCATAAGTCATTTTTTTAAAGTACACCAGCCAATAATATTGGAAAAAGAAAGTCATTACATCATTAACCAGGTAGCCCTTGCCGACCCAATCGAAGTCAAAAAAAGTTATACTGCCGTCTGTATCGAAATGAAAGTTTTTTGGAAGCAAGTCGTAATGGCAATAGCCATAACTGAATTTACTTCCGTCGAACTGCTTTATTTTGTCTTCAACAAGCACAGCCGTTTCGCGTAAATACGCGTGCCCTTCCGGGAAATCCACAAACGCCGGTTCAAGTGTTTTTATGGGATTGATGAGCGTGGTTTCTATATCATAAACTATCCTTTTATGCTTCAATTGTATTCCTGCAGTGATGTTATGAATACGGGCCATTGCATATCCCAACGTATTTAATTCACTGTCGCTCAATATAACTGAAGTCTTTCCTGGCGCGAAAATAAACAGTACCCCATAACGTTCACCTTCCGCCGCGTTGAGCTTTTGTATATAGTCTCCATTATTATCAGGAACCGGCCAGGCCACATTCACGCCTTCCGCTTTTAGAAGATTAAGAAGTTCTATTTCACCTTCTATCTCATCATAGGTACAGTGGCTGCTTCTATATACCTTAAAAATAAACTTAGCATCTTCCGTGAAAACGATGTAGGTATCGCTCACACCGCGCAAATGATATTTGCAGCGGGTTACTGCTAACTTATAGCTTTCGGCAATATAATTTTGAAGCGCTTTTGAGGAAAGCGTTGAATATTGGGCGGGAAATATGTCCATTTATGAGCTAAGAAGCTTTTAATATTATTTAATAATATGAAAATAACAGAATTGTCATTGCCAAACGAGGGTGTCATGGTGAGGCTCTCGAACCACGCGGGCAAAGGCCTTAACGTCATGCATTGCCGCATTGCTAAGTAAACAACCAACCAAGCCTCCATTAAACATCGTCAGCCCTGCGCGCCATGGTTCGACGGGGCTCACCATGACAGCCTTTTTTGCAATTCCCCACTTCAGAATTCAGTAAAATTTTAATGCCTCCAATGGCAAAGTTTTTTGCTTTAAGCTTCCCCTAAGCCGATATCGCATTTATAATGTCATACTGTGTAATAATCTCAATCTGCCCTTCGTCCTCAACCAGTACCGCAATATTATCTTTGTTTATCATTGCTGATATTTTGTCAATAGATGTATTAAGGTCGACAAATGGAAAAGGACTGGTTGTGATATTCAATATTGGCTGCGATTTGATGGAAGGGTTGTCGATCAGCGAATTTAATATGTCACTTTCGGTGATCTTGCCAATCACCATGCCTTTTTGTGTTACCGGTATTTGCGAAATATTGAGCGATTTAATGGTGTTGATGGCCTCCAGAACAGTTTTCTCACAATCGATGGTGATGATCTGCTGATTGTCCTTCTTTTCGATAATGTGACGGGCGGTCATTTTCTCTTCTTTTAAAAATCCGCGGTCACGCAGCCAGTCGTCGCTATACATTTTACCCATATAACGTGAGCCATGGTCGGGGAAAATGACCACCACAACGTCGCCTTCTTTAAAACGGTCCTTCATTTGTAAAACCCCGGCAATGGCCGATCCGGTGGAGTTCCCCGCAAAAATACCTTCCTTGCGTGCAATCTCACGGGTCATTAAAGCGGCATCTTTATCGGTTACCTTTTCAAAATGATCGATCAGGCTGAAGTCAACGTTTTGCGGTAAAAAGTCTTCGCCAATGCCTTCGGTAATGTATGGATAGATTTCATTCTTGTCCATTATACCGGTTTCCTTGTATTTCTTAAACACCGAACCGTAAGTATCAATACCCAAAATCTGTATAGCCGGATTTTTTTCTTTAAGATATTTCGCAATGCCGGATATGGTACCGCCTGTCCCTACACCCGCTACCAGGTGTGTGATCTTGCCTTCGGTTTGCTCCCATATCTCAGGGCCGGTCTGCTCATAATGTGCCTGTGTATTTGATAAGTTATCATACTGGTTAGGCTTCCATGAATTAGGTACCTCCCGCTCTAACCGCGACGAAACAGAATAATAAGAACGTGCATCTTCTGGGTCAACATTTGTTGGGCATACTATAACCTCCGCACCAAAAGCACGCAGGGCATCAAACTTTTCCTTGGATTGCTTATCTGTGCTGGTAAAAATGCATTTATAGCCTTTTATCACTGCTGCAATGGCAAGGCCCATGCCAGTGTTGCCCGATGTGCCTTCAATGATGGTACCACCAGGTTTGAGTATGCCGCTTTTTTCGGCATCCTCAATCATTTTAAGAGCCATACGGTCCTTAATGGAATTGCCCGGGTTGGTAGTCTCAATCTTGGCCAAAACCGTAGCCGGTATATCTTTGGTGACCTTATTTAACTTAACCATAGGCGTATTGCCAATGGTTTCCAATATATTGTTATACCACATAAGTAATCGGCTGTTTACAAAATAGATTCGAATAATCTCCGACTCAAAATTAGCTTTCTTATGCGATATATTTTGTATTTAGTTAGATTAAGTTGCCTCACCCAACCCTCTCCAAGGGAGAGGGCTTTAACTTCGCTCTTTTCTTAAACCCTCTCCTTTGGAGAGGGTAGGGTGAGGCCTAAAAAATCAAATGCTTAACCGTCAACCCATTGTTGATCAGTTGCTTCAATGACTCAATGCCGATATGTAAATGGGTCTCGACATATTGTTCGGTAACGCTTGAATCACTTTCAGCTGTTTTAACACCTTCGGGTATCATCGGCTGATCTGATACCAGCAGCAAAGCGCCTGTTGGTATTTTGTTGGCAAAGCCCGTAGTGAATATGGTAGCTGTCTCCATGTCAACGGCCATCGCCCTTAATTTTTTAAGGTATTTCTTAAACTCTTTGTCATGTTCCCAAACGCGACGGTTGGTAGTATAGCATGTACCTGTCCAATAATCACGTCCATAATCGCGTATGGTGGTTGAAATAGCCTTTTGCAGCGCAAAAGCAGGCAGTGCCGGTACTTCCGGCGGTAAATAATCGTTCGATGTTCCTTCGCCGCGTATGGCGGCAATTGGTAATATTAGGTCGCCTACATTATTCTTTCTTTTTAAACCGCCGCACTTACCTAAAAATATAACCGCCTTTGGATTTATAGCCGAAAGCAAATCCATTATAGTAGCCGCTACCGAGCTTCCCATGCCAAAATTTATGATAGTAATACCATCGGCTGTTACGCTTTGCATGGGCTTATCCAAACCCAATATCGGGGCATCATCGTTCCATAGCGAAAAAAGCTGGATATATTTAGAAAAATTCGTAAGAATAATATATTCACCAAAATCCGTTAAAGGACGACCGGTATAGCGCGGAAGCCAATTGCTCACAATAGCTTGTTTTGTTTTCAATCCGGAAGTCATCTGTCCTTGTACTTCTTTTGCCTTTTTTTCCTTATTTAAATCGCCACCCTTTTTTAAATCTAAGTGCTCATTCATTCTTATCTAATTTAAAGTATATTTCAATTTCCGGCCGTCATAACCGGCAGATGTAAATACAACAAACCCCGGCGTTAACCAGGGTTTGCACTGTATCAAATATAAATAATTGACGAACAATTAATCGTTAAGCAACCTTTAATTTTTTCAAATCAGATTTTTCAAACTTTTCGTGAGCGTAATCCAAATTCACTGTTAAACGCTTCACATCCTTTTTCGAAGGAAACTCGAACATGGCATCAATCATTATTGCTTCGCATATGGAACGCAGGCCACGGGCGCCAAGCTTAAACTCAACTGCTTTGTCAACAATAAAATCAAGGACATTACTATCAAACTCCAGTTTTACCCCTTCGTATTCGAACAGTTTCTTATACTGTTTGAGCAATGAATTTTTGGGTTCTGTTAAAATATTGTGCAGCGCTTCCCTATCTAAAGGATTTAAGTACGTAAGGATAGGCAAACGTCCAATCAACTCAGGTATCAATCCAAATGATTTTAAATCCTGCGGGGTTATGTATTTATATAGATTTTTCAAATCTACATCGCTGTCATCACGCTTCAATTTATAACCCACTGTTTGGGTACGTAAGCGGTTAGCAATCTTTTTTTCTATCCCGTCAAAAGCACCTCCGCAAATGAATAAAATATTATTGGTGTTAACCGTGATCATTTTTTGATCGGGGTGCTTGCGTCCTCCTTGCGGCGGTACGTTTACCATGGTTCCTTCTAATATTTTCAACAAAGCCTGTTGTACGCCTTCTCCCGATACGTCGCGGGTGATCGAAGCATTGTCGCTTTTACGGGCTATTTTATCAACCTCATCAATGTAAACAATACCCCTCTCGGCGGTTGCCACATCGTAATCAGCAGACTGTAACAAGCGGGTTAAAATACTTTCAACATCTTCGCCCACGTAACCGGCCTCGGTTAAAACGGTGGCATCGCAAATACAAAAAGGTACATTCAAAATTTTGGCAAGCGTTTTTGCCAGCATGGTTTTGCCAGTGCCGGTTTCACCCACCATAATGATATTTGATTTTTCAATCTCTACCTCATCTTTTTCAATCCGTTGGTTTAACCTTTTATAATGGTTGTATACCGCCACAGATAGCACTTTTTTTGCATCGTCCTGACCAATTACATATTGGTCGAGGTGAGATTTTATTTCGGCAGGTTTTAGAATTGCAGGGGCTGAAGGAGAAGTTTTAACTTTCCGCACCTTTAATTCTTCGGCTAATATTTCGTTGGCTTGATTTACACATTTATCGCAAATGTGAGCATCGAGCCCGGCTATCAGCATCAGGGAGTCCTGCTTGCCGGCGCCACAAAATGAACACCTGATTTCCTTGCTGTTTTTATTCATCTGTTCAGATTTTGTTTTTCAAATTTAACAAATTTTTATGATATATTAAAGTCCGGATTCCGATAGTTATCGGAACGGGGAAGACCGAAAGTCCGAAAGTAAAAGCCTTTTCATTTGCTTCCGGACTTTACCGACTTGCGGACTCTCCGGACTTTAAAATATTATTTCTTTGTCTTACTTCCACGTAGTATTTCATCAACCATGCCAAACTCTTTCGCTTCCTCAGCAATCATCCAATGGTCACGGTCCGATGCGTCCCAAACCTTCTCAAAAGATGCACCGCTATGGTCAGCAATGATCTGGTATAGTTCCTTTTTCAACTTTGTTATCTCGTGATACGTAATTTCTATATCAGATTGTTGCCCTTGAGCGCCACCAGATGGCTGATGTATCATTACACGGGCATGCGGTAATGCTGCTCTTTTGCCCACAGTACCAGCGCATAACAGTACTGCAGCCATTGAAGCGGCCATACCTGTGCAGATGGTAGCCACGTCATTTGATATAAATTGCATCGTATCATAAATGCCCAAACCGGCGTAAACCGAGCCACCAGGTGAATTTATGTAAATCTGGATATCACGTTTACTATCAGCCGATTGTAGAAATAGCAATTGAGCCTGGATAATGTTTGCAATATTCTCATAAATCGCATCGCCTAAAAATATAATGCGGTCCATCATCAGGCGCGAAAAAACATCCATCTGCGCTACATTGAGCTGGCGTTCTTCAATAATGTAGGGCGTCATCCCGGTTGGAAGGGTACTTCTTTCCACACTTCCTATAAATTTATCTACATATATGCCATTTAAACGATGGTGTTTTACAGCATACTTTCTGAATTCGTTTTTATCAATATTACTACTCATGATTTTGTTTTTGTTAAGATGCGGGTTTTAATCGCGATAAATATAGTTTTTACTTGAATACTTTTTTTAACAAAAGTTCGAAGACAGTAAAATTATTTGGTGGGAGGGAAAGAAGTCGGAAGTCCGAGAGTCGGAAGTCAGAAAAGTCCGGAAGTAGAAGCTTTTCTTTTCCACTTCCAGACTTTCAGGCTCCTACTATAACTTATTAAAATCAGTATATAATATCTCTTTTTGTTCCAAAGTAACTGCACCTTTTATGTAATCAAATACCTTCAGGGCTTTTACTTCTTCAAATGCCTTATTCGCATTTTCCTTTTTTTGCAGGTATTGAACTGTATATTGACCTAGCTGTTCGTCTGTTAAGCCTTGAGGGCTGTACATTCTGAATTGCTGACCTAAACTTAGTTTAGCCATTTCGAAAACTTCATCGTATTTTATATCAATGTTATTCTCCTTCATAACCTTGTTTTCAATCAAGGTCCATTTCAGGTTTTTAGCAAAATCGTTATATCCGCCTGCCAGTTCTTCAGCAGTTAATTTTTCGTTGGTAGCTTTTAACCACCGTTTCAAAAATTCGTCGGGCAATTCAAACTGAACTTTACCTATGCTGTAGTTATAAATATCGTCCTGCAGTTTACGCTCAGCATCCTGAGCCATCATTGATTCCAGTTCGGCGGTGATTTTAGCTGTAAACTCTTCTTCGGTTGTTACAACACCTTCACCAAATAATTTGTCAAAGAACTCCTGGTTCAGATCACCTTCTTCCAAACGGTTAACATTTTTTACCGTTAATTTGAAATTCGATTTAAGATCTGCTGCTAAATCTTCTTCAATTTTTAACAAGCCTGCAATCTTTGCAGCATCGTTGTTATATGCTTTTTGAAGATTCAGTACCACTTCGTCGCCTTTTTTCAATCCTATCAGTGCAGCTTTTATTGCCTCATCCTGAATTTGATCTAAACGTACCGACGCAGTATTGCTGATGCCACCATCAAAAACAGAACCATCCGGCGAAAGCTGGGTTAATTCACCATAAAGCACATCATCGTCTGCCGATACGTCAGGATTTGTCATTTTGCCATAGCTGCGGCGAATATTTTTTATACGTGAGGCTAAAGTCTCATCGTCCACTTTAATAACGTATTGGGTTATTTTATCTTTAGGCGAAAAGTCGATGTTAAACTCAGGCGCTAAGCCAACTTCATAATTGAATTCAAAATTATCGGCAAAGTCCCAGTTATAATGTTTTTCTTCTTCAAATTTTGGCAGGGGCTGTCCTAAAACTTCCAGTTGCTCATCTTCCAAATACTTATTTAAAGTATCTGAAAGCATGTTATTAATCTCATCAACCAAAATGCTTTTACCGTACATTCTTTTTATGTGCGATGCAGGTACCATTCCCGGGCGAAAACCAGGTATCTTGGCTTTTTTTGCATTTTCCTTTATCGCTTTATCAACGCGGGGCAGATAATCTTCAGGATTGATATTAATTTTAACAATAGCGTTCAGGTTATCGACTTTTTCCTTTGAAATATTCATCTTACTTTCTAATATTTAAACTTAAAAACCACAAACGGCGGGAGCCTGCTTTTGGAGGGGCAAAGGTAAGGAAAAAAGTCGGAAAGTTTGAAAGCGGGAAAAGCTGGTCAGGGAAATCTCTTTTAAAAACGCAAAGTCATGCTGGACTTGTTTCAGCACCCAAAGGGACAAGCGGCTTGCTTGGTGTACATCCTGCATTCTCGCTTACATGGTGTATACGCTGCATATGGGGTGCCGAAACAAGTTCGGCATGACATTCTTTGTAATTTTAAACCATTCTCGGCTTAATACAAAAGCCGCTGTAAATTTAAAAAGCGATTTCCCTGAAAAGCGGTGGTGTCTGAGTTTGAAATTTAATTTTCACTTGTAACCTCAACCCCATATCGTATTGCCGCTTCAAGTATATTAATATTTATATCTTTTAAATCTTTGAACTTAATACAATACCCACTAACGCTCGCCTTGCCAAGTGTTTTCCCGTAGGTTTGGGCCAAGTATGTCTTATCGTCGATACCAAGAATATAGATAGAGATCCCGGTTGTGTTTGCACTCAGGCCGATTTGATAAAACTCTCTTGTTGTTCCATTGGTATATTTTATGGTGTAAAATCCATATCCTATGTTAGGGTTCGATACAATTTTACCTTCATCATTTTTACCATCTAAGAACCATAATTTACATCCCGGTAACACTTGAAGTATGAAACCATGCAACTCTTGCATGTCACTGCGTTTTGGTTCAGGTTGGCTGGTAATATACTCGTCGATTTGTTCTTGTATGTCCATATGAAATATAATATGAGGGGTTAAGCCATTTGTTAGGTGGCTTAAATCTATGAATAAGTTGGTAGAAATAATCTATGAACCTTTCTATTTCCTCAATAGTCATCACATCTACCTAATCCCGCTTCCTTAAGCCCGGTAACTCTTAAAGTCCCATGTTAATAGTTAGTTAGTCGGATTTTCCGAACCTCCAATCTTCCGGTTGAGTCTTTCGGTCTTCCGGACTTCCCGACTTTCGGTCTTCCCAACTTTAATCAACCTTCTCCAATGACGAAGCACCCAATTTATTGTTAGTAATATTTGAAGGGTTGCCGCGATATTTCACTTCCGACGCGCCTGTAGAATGTACGTTGAGGGTATTTAAAACGTTAACCTCGCAATGGCCAACACCCGAAGTTTCTATATTACATTTACTCACCACAAAATCCAATGCTTTAACCGTACCGGCCCCGCTCAATTCAATATCGTGCGAGGTGGCCTGCCCCTTCAGGTTTAACTCGGTGCTGCCGCTGCCTCTTGTGGTCACGTTGGCAGCATTAAGATCCATGGTTATTTTGGTTGCACCCGATAATTTAAATGCAATGTCCTTAGTATTGATTTTTCCGTCCGACTCCACTTCTACCCCACCCGAAGCTTTTATTTCATCAAGGTTTGCTACGCCAATGTTTACAGTTATCTGCCCGGAGTTGCACATATTTCTGTTCGAGTGAATACGGAGCCCGCTTCCGTCAATATCAGTCTTAATATACTTTAACAAATTGTCATCAGCTGTTATCTTTAGCGAAAAAGAACTGTCCTGTTTTAACACTATTCTATATCCGCCCGAAATTTCGATCCTGCTGAAATGACCCACATTACGGGTTTCGGAAGCTTCCTTACCTGAACCATGTACACAGGAAAACCTGCACGAGGATAAAACGCCTGGCATAATGCCGGCAACCAAAACAAATATTGCTAATTGTATATTTTTCATCTTTTTATGTTTTTTGACTATAGGTAAATAATTTAAGTTACATCAAAAATAAAAAAAGCTATCGTTTTCGGATAGCTTTTTCAATTGTATATTTTAGTTAGGAAAAAAAAGGAACTGCGAATTCGTATTTCTAATTTAAGGTCCCCTGCCTTAGGCTTAAAAAAGGTCGGCCAACTCATCTGCTTCAGTTCTGATACGTGCGGAAGTTGTTGTACATGTTTTTGAAGCGTGTGTTGTTACCAGATCGCTGCAATTAACATTTTCGGCATGGCTGTATTTTAGGTCAACTTCGTTTACATCGCCGCTTAAGCAGGCTTTAGCCTGGTCGGCAACAGTTACATTAGCGGTATAAGCTTCTAAAGCCAACTTTGCAGTAGCGTTGTTGTGCAGGTCAACATTGAATTCAATTTTTGAAATATCGCCAAAAGATTTTACTTCAGCATTATCATAAGCTGAAACTGAGCTAAGTTCACTTGCAGTAACCCACACTACTAATTTTTCAGCTTTGTATGATGAAATGCGCAACACGCCATTTGCACTTTGAACCAATGCGCTTTCAGCATAATATTTATTATAAACTTTTACCCGGTCAGTTGCGCCGTCAGAGATATAGAGTTGTACATTTCCGCGTACCTCTATTTTGTTGATTGCACTGATACCGGTTAAAACGGTAACGTTTTCACCTTTTGCGGGTGCTGCGTAAGTTGTTGCTGCTATTCCTGTACTTAAAACCAGTGCAGTGAATATAGTTAAGATTGTTGTTTTCATGGTTGCTTTAATTTTAATGTTTGCCTGCCTGTCGGCAGACTGGATTGTTTGTTGTTGTATTTTTCTTTCTTTTTAATTACACCAATAAGACGATCACCATGAGAAAACGTTACAGCAAAACGGCCTCTATTAGGCGTAGAGGCCGTTTTTATCGGTAAGGCGGGGGTTGGAGTCGGTGAAAAGCTGAAAAAAATTTAAATAAAAATTAACCGGCGACCTAAAGCTGGCAGTTAATATCTATTCAATCTTCAAACACAGCGATTTTAACGCGTTCTGCTTCTACTACCCTGATGATTCTGACAATTTCAATAGGGATACCTTTGCTTTCAACACGAAGAATACAGTCACAATCTTCCAGGTCGAAATTGAACAGATAAGCCGGCAGATTGGTGCGGAGTGTTTTTAAAACCTTATCTGCCAGCTTTCTGCTATTTACATTTGTTTTGAATATCTCAACCATTATCACAAATTAATCAACTAACTGATGTCTAACCTCCCCATCGCCATGGTGTTTGATGTCTTTTATAATACCATTACCCCAATAATGAATGTTACCCTGGCCGTAGTTGCTGATGGTAAGGGTTTCGTCTGCAAAAAGATCGATATTACCTTGCGAATAGTTTTTGAGGACAACATTTTTTGCTTTCATTTCTTTAGCATCAAGGTTGCCTTGCGATTTAGCATTGATATCAAGCAAGTTGCACGCCCCTTTTATTTGCACATTGCCAACGCAGGCAGTGATAAGCTTAACAGAAGCAGCATCTATGTCTAAAACACTGGTGCTTTTGTCGCTGTATATTTTTATTTCAACAGGTTCCCCCGATCTTAATGTGTTGGCGCAAACCAGCGATGCATTTTCGCATCCATTGTATAGCGTATACATTTGGCGGTAAAAAACCTTAACTTTTAGCGAGGTGAAATCAGGTACGCGCAGTTTTCCTTCAGTGGTAACGTAAAGTGTCCTGCCCGAGCTTTGTATATCTATGTATTCCTGCAGGTTTTCGTCGGTCTCTATTATTACTTTCTCTTCGTCCGATTGGTAAAGCTCAATCATGCCACTAATCCTTATGTGTAATCGCACAAAAGAATTCACACTTATTTCTTTGGAAACTATATTTCCATCTCCTTTTACTTTAATCATTTGTCTTAATTTTTTGAAGTTCATCAGTAAATTTTAATTGATTGCCTGTAACTTAAATCATCGTTATGAGTTTAATAAATACAAGTAATTTATAAGACAAATATCTATCGAAACCTTACCTTGCAAGTTACATCAAACGGAGCAAAAGTTATATAATCGGGAGAAAATGCCATTTGAATTAAAAAATAAAGCCGATAATCAAATCCTTCATTCTAATGATCTTTCTTCAAAGGAATTTAACAGCAGTATACTGGTTGAAAATTGTCTTGAAATTAACTTGCCTTTTGCCGATGCCAAAATGCAGCAGTGGTATTTTGACGGCATCAGACTAGGGTACTCCAACTGGCATTATAAGGAACATTTGGAAATGGAATGGAAAGGCGACCTCGATATGGTAACGCTTTATTTTAATATGAAGGGTAAAACCACCATCAATAACAAGCATTTTGAAAAGCCGTTTGAATTGGGCAAATACCAGCATAACCTTTTCTATTCACAAACCGGTGAGGGCATGTTGAAGAACGATGAGCTGTACGTAAATACCTTTATGGTACAGTTCACCCGGGGTGCTTTTTTGAGGGTAACTGAGGGCGCAAATGACGTGCTGAAACGTTTTGGAGATAAGGTAACGGAAGGCAAAACAACTGCCTTGTGCAACAACAACTTGTTTATGGACATTAACATGCTGAATGTTATAAATGCAGTTGTAAACTGTAACTACCAGCACGACCTTAAAAAGATGTTCCTGCTTTCAAAAAGCATCGAACTATTGGTATTGCAAGCCGAGGCGTATAATAGCTTTCAAAACTCCGGCCCAAAGTATTTAAAAACGGAGTACGACAAGGAACGTATTATTTATGCCCGCGAATATTTGATAAAACACCTCGACATGCCACCCGGTTTATCAGAACTGGCAAAGGTGGCGGGTATTAATGAGTATAAGTTAAAAAAGGGTTTTAAAGAGATCTTTGGCAACACCGTATTCGGCTACCTGGCAGATACACGTTTGGAGCTGGCTAAAAATGACTTGCTGGAAAAGAAAAAATCAGCCAGCCAGATTGCATTTGAATTAGGCTATTCTTCGGTGCAGCATTTCAGTAACGCCTTTAAAAAGAAATTTGGGGTGTCGCCGGTTAAAATGTATTAAGAGTAGAGGCAGTTTTTGTAGGTAATAATGAGGGTGGGGGTTGGGGTTGGTGAAAAATCCTGAAATTTTTAACCTGCCTACGAAACCGTATTCAGCGCTCTGAATACGTACTCTTTATAACTTAAGCCGATGGGGATTTCAGTGGTTCCAATCTCTATATCGGCAGCCGTATAGGCAGTTATATTTTTTAAATTTACAATAA
>DASXMZ010000020.1:0-1721 GCA_036495385.1 Mucilaginibacter sp.
GCCAGCGATTGCTTAGGCACCTTGGTATATTCCCAGTAAGTGTGTGTCATGCCCAGCGGCTTCAAAATATTTTCGGTGATATATTCTTCGTAAGTTTTACCCGAAACTTTTTTAATAATGTACCCTAAAGTGGCAAAGCCCAGGTTGCTATACTCATACCCCGATCCCGTAACGGTTGAAAAAGATACACCTTTTTTATAGATATCGATCAGTTGCTGATCGGTATTGGCCAACTGCCGGTCGCCCCAGGGGTTATCTTCCGGAAAGCCCGCTGCGTGGGTTAGTAAGGTCCGAATAGTTATAGGCGGGGCATCCTTAGTTAACAGTTTCATATTTTTTGCCTCCGGGATGTAAAGATAAAGCGGGTCGTCCAATCGCAACTTACCCTCATCGCGCAGCTTCAAAATAGCCATAGCTGTAAAGCTCTTACTCATGGATGCAATACGGAAGTCCGATTGAGAGGTAGCCTCGTTTTTATTAGTAATATCGGTATATCCCACGCCACCTGTGTGTACTAACTTTCCATCAACTATTATACCGTATACAAGGCCGGGGAAATGGTTTTGTTCTGCATAATCCTTGTATATTTTGTCAATTATAAGATAAGTTGCTTCGACCTTTTTAAGTCGGTCGGGATCTGTAAAAACGGGTGGTTTATAGCTTTGTGCAATGGCCTTGATAGAAAAGAAAACAGACAAAAACGTAAGGATTGCGAAAGTTTGTTTAAAGAAGCGCATTGAAGGACTTTTATTTGAACACATATTTACGCATATTTAAACAAATATTAATGCTAATACCTGCTTAATGCTTTCATACCCTGGTGAGTACTACTGTCAAATAAATGGCTTTAACAACACACGCAATGACAAACCTATAGTTAACATCCGAGGGAATTTCGATTAATTATTAATTAAGTAAAAAATTTAAATATCTCATATACCGAATATTAAAAAAACCATCAATATCACATTTTTAACCAAAAATATTCTTTGGATTTAAAATCAAGTATTTATTTTACCGGCAAATTATTGAGCGAGATCCATGACTGAGACATTTTATACCTTAACTGAAAACATTTTCCAGGTTCTGTTCGAAAAATCAACTGGTTCTGTAGTACTAAAAGCCAATCCTCCATTTTTTACCATAATTGCCGCTAGCGACGATTTTTTAAAACAAAACGCGGTAAAAAAGGAAGAGGTTCTTGGAAAGGGTTTCTTTGAAGCATTTCCTGATACGATCGATCATCTTCATGGCGAGATCAGTGCATTTGATGGTTTTGTGAAAGTTGTAGAGACAGGCGAAAGAATGGATATCCCTTTCCTGAGATTAGACATTTTGGACCCGGAAAAAGGTTCCAGAGTGCCCCGCTATTGGAGATGTGCAAACATTCCGATCAACGGTGAGGACGGTAAGGTAGGCTATATTTTAAAGAACATTACCGATATAACCGGAGAGATAAAAGCACAGGAAGCAAAAGCTGAAAGCGAGAACAGGTTATTAATGGCCGCTGAAGCCACGGGCCTCGCTATTTGGGACCTGGATGTATCCACAATTAATTTTAATTTTTCGCCTCAATTGGTGCCTATATTCGGCCATTCGCCCGAAACGGAGCTGCATCTTTCACTTATCCGTAACCAGGTTCATCCCGACGATCTGCAAAATATTGTAATAAAGTCTTATTTCGAATCATTAGAAACAGGACATTTTGACTATGAAGCACG
>DASXMZ010000021.1:0-1525 GCA_036495385.1 Mucilaginibacter sp.
GCCTGTAAACTTGCCGGTATGTTATTGCCCGGCTACTCTCACCCCTCAATAAGCGGTTAAAAAATATCCTGTTTCCCACATTGGGGAGATTCAAATTATCGTCTTTAACGCTTTTGTCACTTCTGTAAAATCGGAATGCGCTCAATATGTTCACCGTTATCAAATCTTCCTTGGTATAACGAACTGAATCATTGTGGGTGGTACTTATTCTTATATTCGAATCTATCTTTATATCCTTAATAAACGTGCCGTCACCATAAACCCCTTTCACACTATCAATGCCCGACCCGCTGATAACTTTCTGCGGTATTTTTTGCGTTAAGGCATTGGCAAAAGTTAATTGCTTATATCGGGTGCTTATGTTTTGTTCGTAATTATACGCGTATGTATAAAATAAAAAGACGGGTATTCCGCTGGTTATAATTAACCTGGTGGTGGCCATTAAAGCAAAGCTCTGATTGTAGCTCCAGGAAATGGAGAATTTGGCTCGATAACTGCGGACAATCGCAAGTATAGTGGTGCTCTGGTAATAAAAAAACAAACACGTACCGGTTATTACCAACTCGAAAAAAATAAGCCATAGAAAATGCGGGTTTATATCCAATGTAAAAAAAGCCGCCGCATCTATCACTATCACAAATGCGCACAACAAACCTATAGCGCGGATTTTAAACCTGTATAGGTATTGTTCTTTTTTATACTTTATAGCAAAAATCGCGTTTAAAAAAATCCCGATAAATGTTATTGAAAAAAGGATGAGATATAAATATTCTAAAAAGGAGCAAAAGTTATAAAATACAACCAATAGCGCAGTTACTACCAGGTTACCTATTATAGCCTGGTTATACTGGCGGCGTGAATTTGTTTTGGGCCCCACCCACGAAGTCTCAAAAACTTGCTTCTTAAAAAACGATCGTTTTGACGACACGAAAAACACAATGATAAATTGAATTACCAGGAAAAAAATAAGACCAATGAGCATACTTATAGTAAAAACATACACTTCGGTATCGCGGGTATCATTGTAGCTTACATCTTCAAAAATTACCATGAAATAGGGCAAACCCTCAATGGGCTTCATCTTAATTACATAAGGCTTTCCAAAATATTCTACTGCAAAACTGGTGTCTGATTTAGCTTGCAGACTGCTTACTAATTTGGTGGAGTCGGCAAATTCATTTTTCAGGTTCTCGTTCAAATTCCTGTCCGGCAGGTAATGGTAAAGCACCCGTCCATTATTATCAATAATGGCAAACTGATAGCCATCGGGCATTACTACGTTAATAAGGCTCTTCATATCGAAGGACATAGCCGCAACTTTTGCACTGTCCGTTTTTACCGGTATTGCTATTACCGAAGTAAATATTCCGGTAGTACGGGATGTAACCTGGTCGAGCGAGAACAAATAATGTTTAAACCAGTACGGCTTGTTGTTAATTATTCTTTTGAAATAATCCCTCGTACTGAAATTACCATGCGGGGCGTTCACGTTCTCAACAGTCCAGTTATTCATTTCCTTACCGTT
>DASXMZ010000022.1:0-4626 GCA_036495385.1 Mucilaginibacter sp.
GGAATTTGGCCATGGCGGTGCCAGCGGTCGTTTTGATTATTTAAAGGATGTGGCGCTGAATTATGCTTTCCTGTTTACCATGGAGGGGATAAAGGAATAGTATAAAAAGTTATTGACATTTTGTTTTAGGAGGGCTGCAGGCAAGTGCAAATAATTATCGTTAATTTCCTGAAGAAGTTGATTCAATCAGAATAAACTTTTTCCGGCAGGAAAATCTATAATTTTCAATCTGCCGGAAAAAGTAATTTAATTAATTCAATTTGTGTATTTCAACCCTGCGGTTCAATACTTTTCCGGCATCGGTGTTATTGTCTGCAATCGGGTTAGCGGTACCATAGCCATTTGCTATCAAGTCGGCGGAACTAACCCCCGAATTAACCAGGTATTGCTTAACTGAATTAGCCCTGTCACGCGATAACATCATATTGTGTGCTGCGGTTCCTTCAATGGACGCGTAGCCATTTAAATCTAATTTAACCGAAGGATCCATTTTCATTTCGGAAGATACTTTATCTAAAGTTGGGTACGAATCAGTTTTTAGTACATCCGAATCAAATTCAAATTGAATATTGGCGAAAGTGAAATCCGGTTTCGCTGGCGGCACCTGTTGTTGAACTGGGACTACCGGCTTCGGTGGCTGTACAGGGTTAACCGGTTTTGTAGTTTCTGCAACCGGAGCAGGCTTTTGAATCATTTTTTTTGCTTTACATGCCTGTAACGTAACTAATACGGACGAAATAATAATAATAGTGAAACTTGATCTTAGAAATTTCATGATTGAAATGTTTATATAAATAAAGAATTTGCCCTTTCAACTAATTGAATTGGCAGTTATAACTAATAAATTTGGGTGGGTAAACATTTAAAAAGAATTTATACAAACGAAGAACATCAGCATATTCGGCAATACCCATTCCGACTCGACATTTATGCCAAATCAAGTTTAAATTATGAGAAGCCGCTGATTATCGATGTAATTAGTATAAATCTTTACTTGCCTTTATTCAAATGCGGAATATGCAAAAAGAGAGATAAGAGTACTGTAGATTATAGTGTATTTTAGATCGGGGCGAAACTAGTCGTGACTTCATATCAGAAAATCCTGATCCTAAAAAAATAAGCACGAGACATTTAGGTATAAAAAAAAGATTGCTGATCGGGTCGCCATCAAAGGTCGATTTATCGATGATCTGCAAAAAATTGGTCCTGTCAAAGTTTCCACATTTTGCATGCCTGTGAAAAGTTAAATCTAAAAAAGAAACAGTTTGCGTATACTTCGGAGCATAACGGGGAATAAAAAGCATATTTGTAAACGACCCAAGTAGATAGGTTATCAAGAATAATAGCACAAAATGCCTGAAAAAAATTTGCGACTTAAATTTTCTCACAGAAATGGGAACAAACAAACATAAACCTATCAAACTTAGATATAAAAAAATCGGTGGTCAATATTTATTTTAACAATAAATAATCAGATAATTGCCGCGTCTTTTTCCGGGTCATCGCGCATTAACCCCTAAAACACCTGCTCCACCCGCTTATCAGGATAATTCACCTTCTCACTTTTCCTTACGCCATTTACGATGATGTGTACGATGTTTATCTGATCGTCGAATAAGTTGTAGAGCAGGCTCACGTCCACATCAACCTTTTTAACTACCGGTATTTTATCCGATTCAAAGTAAACATCGGTAGCCTCCTTGTTAATCTCAAAACCCAGGTAATTTAGTTTTTGAGATATATCACCCGCTTTTACATTCAAATTGGCAGCTATATAACTTTTAACCAGGGCATCCATGGCGGTGTGCATATCGGTTTTGGTCAGGTCGGTTTTAGTGTGATATTGTTTTTCGAGGGCGGCCTCAAAGTCGTCTGTAAAAATGGTGCAGATCACCTCAAGCTTATTATCCTGCTTATTGTATTCAATATTGGTGGTGCTTACATGGATGGGATGCAATGCTTTAACAGTCGGCTGCTTGGGTACTAATGCGCTTAAAACTATGTAACAATATAATAGCGGTTGATAAATTATAGCACCCATAGTGTATCGAAGTTTTGATAGTAAATAAAAGGCCCTAAATTAGTGCTTTCAACCTGTAGTTCGCAATGTCCGACTTTGCTTTTTATTTTAAAATGGGTTGGGAGCATATCATCAGCAAGGATGCGTTAGACCATCAGCTGTTTATCCTGGCCCTTGCGTGTGTTTATGCAATCAGCGACATCAGGCGTGTATTGATATTGGTTACGGCGTTTACGGTAGGACATTCGTTAACCCTTGCTTTAAGCGTGTACGATATTATCCGGTTCAGCAGTAAATGGGTGGAGTTTTTGATACCCTGCACTATTTTTATAACTGCACTTAACAATATTATTCAAATTGATTCGGCCGCAAAAAGTGCAAAAATAAATTATTACCTTGCCTTGTGTTTCGGTCTGATTCATGGCATGGGCTTCGCAAATGCAATCCGCATCATGCTTGCTAAGGACCAAACAATAGGCTGGGGCCTGTTTGGATTTAATGTGGGATTGGAAGTTGGCCAAATATTTTGCGTAGCGATAATTTTAATTTTAGGCCTGTTGTTCTTAAACGTATTAAAAGTAAAAAGACGCGATTGGATATTATTCCTGTCATCCGGCGTATTCGCGCTATCTGTAAAGATGGCTTTGGAAAGACTGCCTTTTTGATTTCGGATTTCGGATGTTCGATTTCGGAATTTTTACAACATAGCTTTTTCCCTCTTTCCGGCTTGCCGAAGAGAGGGATGTCGAGCGAAGCGACGACAGGGTGAGTAAACTGTGCGAGCGACTTTAACGCCGTTGCATGGCGATGAGTTGACTCACCCCGACTTCGTTGCACTTGTCGGCCCTCTATTTGTCTGCGACAAAAAGAGGGCAAAAAAAGAATTTCCCTCTTTCCGGCTTGCCGAAGAGAGGGATGTCGAGCGAAGCGATGACAGAGTGAGTGCCTTGCTATTAAACTATAAACTGACTCTCTAAAAATAATAATTGAAATGAAAAAAGTTTTTACAACTGTATTAGCGGCCTGCGCCTTCGTCGGGGCCGCTGTTGCCCAGGATATCCACAATAACCCGGGCAGCAATCATGGTAACAAGTTTGAACAGCTTGGCACCATTTTGCCAACGCCGAATGAGCAGCGCACAGCCAGCGGCGCACCGGGCGTTAAGTACTGGCAGCAGCGCGCCGATTATGATATTAAATGTGAGCTCGACGAAAAAATCCAGAAGCTTACAGGTACAGAAACGGTTACCTATTATAATAACTCTCCCGATCCGCTTGATTACATTTGGCTGCAACTGGACGAAAATCAGCACAATAACTTAAATAATGCCAACTACCAAAGCAGTTCGGTTATGCCAAAAGTCGCCGGTACTGCCATATTGGAAAGAGCTGAGATCAAGACTGAAGATAATGGCTACGGCGACAAAATTTTGAGCATTACTGATGCTTTAGGTAAGGCGCTTCCATATACTATCAATAAAACCATGATGCGCATTGATCTGCCTTCGGCATTGAAATCGGGTCAGCACTTTGTTTTTAATTTAAAATGGAGCTACAAGATATCTGACAGACTTACGTATGGAGGCCGTGGCGGTTATGAGTACTTCCCTGCCGATGGCAACTACTTGTTTACCATGACCCAATGGTATCCGCGTTTATGTGTGTACAGCGATTTCCAGGGATGGCAAAACCACCAGTTTGCCGGCCGTGGTGAGTTTGCTTTAACCTTCGGGAATTTTAAAGTACAAATCACCGTTCCGGCCGACCACGTTGTTGGCGGAACCGGCGAATGTATCAACTATGCTGCGGTATTAACGCCGGGCGAGTTGGCTAAATACAACCAGGCAAAAACTTCAAATGTTCCGGTACAGATAGTAACCCTTGATGTGGCAAAAAAACGCGAAGCCAATCCAAGCACTGCTAAAAAAACCTGGGTTTTCCAGGCCACCAACGTGCGCGACTTTGCATGGACATCATCCCGCAAATTTATCTGGGATGGAATGGGACAGAAAGTTGATGGGAAAAACGTGATGTGTATGAGCTACTATGGTAAAGAAGCTTACGGTTTGTATAGTAAATATTCAACCAGACTGGTAGCACATACCATAAAGACTTATTCAAGTTTTACCTTCCCTTACCCTTATCCTGTAGCTCAAAGTGTTGAGGCTTCGAATGGGATGGAATACCCTATGATCTGCTTTAACAACGGACGTACCCAAGCCGACGGAACCTATAGTGAAAGTACCAAGAACGGTATGATCGGGGTTATCATTCACGAAGTTGGCCATAACTTTTTCCCAATGATTGTAAACAGCGATGAACGCCAGTGGACATGGATGGACGAAGGTCTGAATTCGTTTGTGGAATACCTTACAGAAGAGCTTTGGGACAATAAATTCCCAAGCAAAAAAGGCGCTGCCTATACCCAGGTTGATTATATGAAATTGCCCAAAGACGAATTGGAGCCCATCATGACCAACTCTGAAAACATAGTAAGATTTGGGCCAAACGCTTACACTAAACCTGCAACAGGATTAAATATTCTTCGCGAAACTATTATGGGGCGTGAACTATTTGATTTTGCCTTCAAAGAATATGCAAGACGCT
>DASXMZ010000023.1:0-5482 GCA_036495385.1 Mucilaginibacter sp.
TTTACATGTACTTCCATAATCGTGATTTTAGTATTTGGTTTTTATTGTGATTTTTTGCCTTTATCGTACAGCATTCCAATTTCCCCGGGGTTGAAGTCAATCGTGCAAGCGACCGTCAAAGCTATTCGACAGCGTTTGGTATGGGTTTGATAATTAATAATTTAAGTTTTAATTGGTATAAAAGCGTATATCAAATCTAATAAAAAATAGTTTATATTACCAAATGGCGGTTTAATAATATCGAGGTTCGATTCACGATCTTTCCAATGTATGAGTATTCATAAAATCATTCAAAGTTTGATTACCCAAATTTATGCATCACACCATTTAAGACGCAAAGTATTGCGTCTCTACAAAATTCATCTTAAAATTCATCCAAAATCTGCACATTTGCATCCGCTAGCTAGCGGACACATTTGCATCCAGCACGTGCGGAACACATCAAAAAAATGGCTCAATACTTTATTATAGATTTCGACAGTACCTTTACACAGGTAGAAGCTTTGGATGAGCTGGCCCGAATATCATTAAAAAATCATCCCGACAGGGAAAACATCTATAAGCAAATAGAAGATCTTACTAACGCTTCAATGGAAGGTCGTCTTTCTTTTACCCAAAGTCTTGAAAACCGGGTTAAATTATTACAGGCAAACCGCGAACATTTAAAACAGCTGGTTACCCATCTAAAGAAAAAAGTTTCCATTTCGTTTTCCCGAAACACGGTTTTTTTTAAAAATCATGCCGATGAGGTATTGATTGTTTCTGGTGGATTTAAGGAGTTTATTATTCCGGTTGTTACCGAATACCATATAAAAAAAGACAATATATACGCCAATACATTTGTGTTTGACGATGATGGCAACATAATTGGATACGATCGTGAGAATCCCCTTTCGCAGGAAGGCGGCAAAGTTAAGTTGCTGAAAGAACTGAATTTACCTGGCGACATTTATGGCATTGGCGATGGTTATTCCGACTTCCAACTTAAGGAATCGGGCATGATAAAAAAATTCTTTGCCTTTACAGAGAACATAGAACGCAAGTCGGTTGCTGAGAAAGCCGACCATATTACGCCCAGCTTCGACGAATTTCTTTATATAAATAAACTCCCAAGGGCAATATCCTATCCCAAAAACCGCATCAAATGTTTGGTAGTTGGCGATGTGGAGGAAGAAGCGCTGGCGCAGATGCGAAAAGAAGGTTATAACATCCGTCATAAGGAAACCATCGAAGAAAAATACCTGGAAGAAGCAGGGATACTTTTTTGCGATGAAAATAAACAACCAAGTCCCGAACAATTACAGAACGCCGGCCGGTTAAAAGTAATCGGCATTTTTGGCAAAATTAGCAGCCGCAAACTTGCGGAAGTTGCCTGCGAAAATGGTATCATTATTTTCGACGACCCAAAACACAACCCGCGCAACGACGACTTTATCCCCAAACGGGTAATGGCGTTTATGAATGAAGGGAAAACACATACAAGCTGTAACTTCCCAGATCTGCAGCCGCCCCGGGTAAATAATGCGCATCGTTTAATACATATTCACAAAAACGTACCCGGCATACTTGCTAAAATAAACGACGTATTTGCCCGCCACAACATTAATATAGTAGGCGAGTTTTTGGTTACTAACCCGCAGATAGGTTATGTAATTACTGATGTTAATACGGGCTATGAAACCGGCGTGTTAAATGAGCTGAAGGCTATTGAGCATACCATTAAGTTCAGGCTGTTATATTAATTGGTTCATGGCTGATGGTTCATAGATCATGGGAAAATGAAACACCATTAACTGTGAACTATGAACTATGAACTTTCTCCTCCTTCATCGGCACCACTAAAACGGGCACTTCGGAATGACGGACTACGTGTTCGGCAACGCTGCCCATCAAGAAACGGTCAAAGCCTGTACGACTATGGGTGCCTAACACTACTAAGTCAGCATTAAACTCTTTGCTGCAATTTAATATACCATCGCCAGTTGAACCGAATTCACTAAAATGGGTCACCTCCATATCTCCGGCAAACTTTTTTATTATTGCGTCCGTGATATTTTCCGATTGGCTCTTCTGGATATCCAATAGTTCCATTTCCTCTACGCCGATACCTTGCATAGGCATTCCCATTATCGGATCGATGCCTGCAGAACTTTGGGGTATAACTACGGGCTCGATAATATTAACCAAGCCAACTGCCGCATTAAATTTACGGGCAATATCAAAACCATATTCAGCAGCATGTTCAGCATGCTTACCATCATCAATTCCGATAAGTATCTTTTTGATCACCATTGTTGTAAAGGATTTGGTATAAATATACAACAAGTAAAAAGGAATATGTTTTTCACAAAGTGGAAAAATCCTTTGCTTATTAACTTAAAAAATCCATAAGCGTTGTTATCGTTTCAACTTGTTTAACTGAAATCCAATAGTAAACTGGAAAGTGCTGTTGTAAGATTTATAACTCCCAAAATCTGAAGAAACCTGGTACCCGCTTAAACTTTTCATATAGCTCGCTCCGATACTAAAACGCTTGATTTGAATATCTACGCCGCCAGACAAACCAAAATTAAGTTTCTGCTCATATTTCGTCCCGTTCAGAGTAGCTAAAACTTTTGGATAATATACTGAATCTGATTTGATAGCTGCCGGTTGAAGGATGGTAGAAGTATTTAGCTGTTTTACAGGTATGTTTATCACGGGGCCGGCCATGAAACTTAAGTTGCTATTCGCTTTGTAAACTGCGTGTAATGGTATATTAATCGAATAAAGTTTTCTCGAACTTGTTATTTGCAACAACTGACCAGAATCTATTTTGCTTTGGTTAGCGTGGGTATAGGTGGTGGTAATATTTTGGGGGCTAAATAACCGGATCTGCGAATTAACTCCCCATTTATCGCCGATATTATAAGTGGCATATAACCCAAAAAACAAGTCGACCGGTGAACTCCCGTAAAAATTTGAATTCTGACTTTTTGCCGTAAAACTGCCCGAAGAATTAACACCTGTTAACACGCCCCAATCAATACTCAGATTTGGAGAAGATGAATTTTTAATTTTTGCATTTTTCTCGTTCCTATTGGGCTTTTTATTGTTGGATGGTTTGTTAGCAGAAGGGTTTTGAATTGTTTTAACGCTTAGTACCGAACTTCCCAGGGTATTGAAATTATTTCCACCCGAACCAAAAATAGCTTTAGGGGTTGAAACCATTAAATTGGTATGCCTATTTTGAGCCTCATTAATGTCGGACGGTAAATTGTTCCTGTTACTATTGTAGCGATAAACCTCGTCTTTATGATTGTAGCCCTGAGACTTTGGTGTGGAGTTGTTTTTACCTGCACCCGAAGGTTTTACAGATGGCGTTATACTTCCGGGGCTAGAGGTAGTTTTGCTGCCGGCAATGGAAGCAAGCATTGATTGACTTTTATAATTACCACCGGCGATGGCTTGATTTTTATTTTGGCCTCTCAGCGGTAATACCTTATTGTTTTTTATTTGCGCTGATTGATTACTGCCGGAAACAACGGTTGATAGGGCGCTAGCTGTTTTGTTGGCGGATGTAGTATTGGTGGTATTCCCATTTTTTAAAGCAACTGGCTGTTCATTTAATAAAAGACTGTCTTTCTTATTTAAAGCTATACCATTTGCAGTTAAAGAATCTGCAATACTGTCCCTATAGGAACCACCTGTATTTGAGGCAATGTGTTTTTTAACCTTATAGCTTTGGGTTTTAGGGTTGTGATCTTTTATTTCAATTTTGTTTTTAACAACATAAGTTATCGCTGCAGCCGATAAAGAGATTAATAGCAAGGAAAGCAACTTAAATCCCTTTGAACGCGAGGGGCCTTCCTCCCCATCCGCACTACTAACCGGCAAATGTTCGTCAAGAACAGATTGCATTTCGAGCCAATCGCTTTGCTGGTCGTCGTTTATCTGCAACTCATTTCTCTTCTTCTGCCAAAGTTTAAGGTATTTCAATGAATTTTTCATTTTGTTTTTTCACTCCTTTCCTTTGGCTGGTCATTAATTTTAAGGGGTGTTTCGAGCAGCGATTTTAATTTTCTTTTTGCCTCGGCCAAATGCCACCGTGACGTGCCTTCGCTTATATTTAGTTGTTCGCCTATTTCTTTATGTGTGAAACCATCTATTACCGATAAATTGAACACCATTTGCGTTGCCCGCGGTAATAACCTTATATTTTGCAGTATATCTTCAAAGTATAATTTTTCCAAAATTGAAGGAGAAATAAAAAAATCATCTTCGTCTTTTTCCAGTATTACGGTTGAATTGAACTTTAGTTCCTTGCGCGAAAGGTCGATAGAGGTATAGATCATTATCTTCCTTATCCAACCACCCAATTCTCCTTTTTGATTATTGAAATTTTTAATCGACTGAAATGCTTTCAAAAATCCACTGTTAAAAGCTTCTTTAGCCAGTTCTTTGTCGGGCAAGTAGTTATAACAGACACGCAGCATATCCGCATGGAATAGCTTATACAAGGCTTCCTGGGCCGTGCGCTCGTTATTAATACATCCTTTTACCAGCTTTTCTGCCTGTTTTTTAGATAGGTCCATTCAAAAAATTCATCCCCGGGTGATTTGAAAAAGCTCTTCGCATACTTATCCCAAAACGTTGGGTCAAAATCAAAGTATTTTTTGCGAATAAATAAAACGTGCAGAATATACAGCTTTTAAGAGAGATCAGTCACCGGAACCGGGGCTGAAGCTCCCTTAAAAGATTAATGTATCTGAAGTGTTACCTGCTGATTTGCTGAGGGGCAATCAACACCCCTGATGTATAGGCCCAGCTAAAGGAAACTGACGTTGACGATATAACAATACTCCCGGTATAGGTTGTGCCGTTTAAAGTAACCGTAAGCGGGAAAGTGCCAACAGGGACATTGCCCGCAGGGCTTTGCGTGAATTTGATTTCTGCTGCGATTGGGTTTTGCCCGATAATGCAGGGCGATGGCTGTACCACATCAAGAAAACCTATGGTGTAAACATTGTTAACAAGGCTATAAGAAGTGTGAAGCAGGCTGATTCCGCAATAGAAGTTTTTTGTCTGGGCTACAAAATAAAGATAACTTGAATCGGCAGTTGGGCTCTTATAAAAATGGGGTACCAGGGTAATTTGGTCACCTGTCAGCGGAGTGGTAGTGTATGTAGTGACAGGTTTGTTCGTTACTACTGTGTCGGTTGACGACTTGCCATTAAGGGAAGTTGGCGTATTTGAAAGCGATTTATTTGCCGCAGGCTGTACGCTTGACTTATTACACCCTGGTAAAACAAACAGGGAAAGGGTAATAAGGAGGATGACCAGGATTAAGCCAAAAATTGTTGTTTTCATTTTTTTTGATTTTTAGATGTTATTAATCTGTTTATTGCATCATCGTATAAGGAATGGAAAACGTTGGGTCCGGATATAGAATTTGGAAGCAGAAATGTGATGATGCAATAGATGTTTTACTGACGAAACACTT
>DASXMZ010000024.1:0-2337 GCA_036495385.1 Mucilaginibacter sp.
TCAGCAGCAATTCCTGATTTTCGTTTAATCGCGGATGAAACTTTTTAACAAGCGCTTTTAAACCCGTAACCGAATTTAACGCCTTTTTATATTCCTGCTGGGGCAGCTCATCAATTACAGATAAGTTATTTCCATCCCCAAACCAGTTAATGATTTCGGCATAGGGATTTGGCGCTTTTGCTTTTTTTGCTTTTTCAGGATCAGGGAAAAACTGTATCAATAAAGTTTTGATTGCCTTACCGATCAGGATATTCGCTACTTTACCCGGGCCTTCCAATTCGCCTTCATAAACCAGCTCAATTTTACCGGTTATTGCAGGTATAACACCCAGGAAATCGGAAACACGCACAAAAGTACTGCTCTCATGATTTATCAGCATCCGTCTTTCAGCATTGCTTACCAGGTTTTCAAAAGCTGATATGGTTAAACGCGCAGATACTCCTGATTTCTTGTCCACATATTCTGAATTTCGCGCCTCAAATGCTATTTGCTCGATCAGGTCCTTCACCAGCCCGTCTGTTTCAATTGAATTGCGTTGTTCATTTGTAAGCGATGCTTCCTGTTGGGTTATCCTGCGAGAAATATCCAAAGTGCGCGGATAATGTGTTAATATCTGGCTTTCAATACGGTCCTTAAGCGGTGTAACGATGGAGCCTCGGTTGGTATAATCTTCAGGGTTTGCGGTAAATACAAATTGTATATCAAGCGGCAGGCGTAGTTTAAATCCGCGTATTTGGATGTCCCTTTCCTGCAGAATGTTAAATAAAGACACTTGTATCCTTGCCTGTAAATCTGGTAGCTCGTTGATTACAAAAATTCCCCTATGCGCCCGCGGGATCAAACCAAAATGGATCACGCGCTCATCAGAGTAGGTAAGTTTCATGGTTGCCGCCTTAATTGGGTCAACATCACCAATCAAATCGGCAACGGTAACGTCGGGTGTCGCAAGTTTTTCAGTATAGCGCTCGGAACGGTGCACCCACGCAATCGGTGTATTATCGCCTTTTGTAATTACTTCGTTATGGCCGAACCAGGATATTGGGTTCAAAGGATCATCATATAATTCAGAGCCTTCAATGTACGGCATATATTCGTCGAGCAGGTTAACCAGCAAACGTGCAATGCGGGTTTTTGCCTGGCCGCGTAATCCCAGTAACAATATATTATGCCTGGAAAGTATCGCGGTTTGAAGATCGGGAATTACGGTATCTTCAAAGCCAACTATGCCCTCAAAACCACCTTCTCCTTTTTTTAGTTGTGCTATAAGATTTTCTCTTAATTCATCTTTAACCGACCGGCTCTTGTAATCTGTTTTTTTTAGCTGGCCAAGTGTTTTTATATCAAGTAGTTTGTTCATTTAATGCTTTTTATTTATTATTACTAACCTCTACCAGGTGTTGATCGGGGTCATGGAAATAAATCGAATATTTTTTCCCCGCAGGGCCGCTGCGCTCAACTATACCCTCTATTTTTATGTTTTTATTTTCAAGCTCTGCTTTTACGTACTCAATGGATTCAGCTACTATAAAACGAATATTTATTATGCCCGGTGTGGGAACGTCATTTTCCGGTTCAAATTCTGCTCGTTTTTCACGCAGGTTAATCTTCTGATAGCCGAATTTTAAAGCTTTTCCCCTGATTGAAAACGTTTCAATCTCCAAACCCAAAAGGTCTTGGTAGAAATTACATGTCGTCTCAATGTCCCGAACCGTCAAAACCAGGTGATCAATATGCTCAACTTTCATTCTTTTTATTTGAAAATCTGATGATGTGAAAATTTGAAAATAATAGAATCAGCACATCTTCAAATCATCTAACCGTTTTCCTACGGTTCCTGATATAATCCTCAAAAATGTATTCGCCTAAACCGTTTAGCGAGCTATAAAAAGCTTTGCCGCCGTTAGTCTCGGTAAATTTACGCACAAATTGTTGCAGGTAGGGGTCTTTGGCTATCATAAAAGTGGTGATCGGTATTTTTAGCCGCTTACATTGGGCGGCCATGTTGAGCGTTTTATTAACCACCTTACGATCGAGCCCTATGCTGTTTTTATAATATTTTGTCCCCTCTTTCAGGCAGGTAGGCTTGCCGTCGGTGATCATAAATATTTGTTTGTTATGCGTTTTGCGCCGTCTTAAAAGATCGGTGGCCAGTTCTAAGCCTGCGTAGGTATTGGTATGATAGGGGCCAACCTGCAAATAAGGTAAATCCTGTAAAGTAATGGGCCAGGCATCGTTACCAAATACTACGATGTCCAAAGTGTCTTTGGGGTATTTTGTGCGGATGAGCTCGGCCAGTGCCATGGCCACTTTTTTGGCGGGGGTGATACGGTCTTCGCC
>DASXMZ010000025.1:0-2203 GCA_036495385.1 Mucilaginibacter sp.
ATTTTTTTGTTACCGATTGATACTATTAGATTTTATAACATAAATAGTTTTTGGTTGTTTGTAATAATTTCTTTAAAAAACATGCAATGGATGATCAACCGCTGACTTTCATGACCACTCCAACATCGATCCCAACATCCGGATAATCAATATCCGTGGCGTTGGATATAAATTGGTTTGGTAGAGATACAAAATTTTGTGTCTCTACACCTAAAATACCGGGAATTTTCTGATATTTATCGTCTATGGTCGTATCAGAAAAAGTGTTGAAATGGGCAATACGTATCTATCCCCCATTATTTTTTCAACGCATCTGGGTAGTTAAGTTTGAAAAAGGTTTTCGTGGTGTCCACGTAAAAATTAATAAAAGCTTTTTAAATAAAAACTTTAACAATGCCATTTTTGGTGGCACCATTTTTTCGGCTACCGATCCTTTTTACCCCCTTCTTTTTCACCAGTTATTAAGTCACAAAGGATATAACATCGTCGCATGGTCAAAATCAGCGCAGATACAATATTTAAAGCCATGCGTTACGGACGTCCGCTTTAACATTCAAATAATGGACGATGATATCGAAGAATGTGAGCATCTGCTTAATACTTTTGGTAAATACATGAAGAACTTTCCCATTGATATTTATGACAAAAAAGGAGAAACGTGCGTTTCAGTTATGAATGAAGTATATGTGCGAAATTTAGACTTTGATTTCGACAAAATTGAGCCGGTAATTCTTTAAAAAACCTATCCAAAATGTTTGTTTTAATGAATGATAATTTTTTTCTAAAAAAAGGTTTTTTGATCTCCACAGATCAAGGTTTACTTGATATGGAAATGATTTATAAATATTTAGCTCAAGATTCCTATTGGGCAAAAGGTATATCTTCTGAAAGAGTTAAAATATCTATTGAAAATTCGCTTTGTTTTGGAGTTTATCAGCATAACCAACAGATTGGGATGGCAAGAGTGATTACTGATAAGGCTACTTTTGCCTACCTTTGCGACGTGTTTATCTTACCGGCGTTCAGGGGACTTGGATTATCAAAATGGTTGATGCAAAGCATCTTAGCCTACCCAGAATTACAGGGTTTAAGGCGCTGGTCGCTTGCCACATCTGATGCACACGGTCTATATAATCAATTTGGATTTACGCCGATTTCCCGTCCCGAAAATTGGATGGAAATATTTAAGCCTTATCAATCGCTTAAAAAAGAGGAAGAGCAATCATGAACGTTAAAAAGCTGATTTTTGAAGGCGAAGGGGTAAAACTTGACTTTAAAAAAACAATAACCAGTTGCGAAAAGATTGCCAGGACAATGGTGGCATTTTCTAATAATAAAGGCGGCCGGTTGCTTATCGGTGTAGCCGACGACGGATCGATAACAGGCGTAAAGAATGAGGATGAAGAACGGTACATGATCACAAAAGCCGCCCATTTTTTTTCGAAACCGGCTCTTGAGCCAGTATTTGAGGAGGTTTATGTAGACGATAAAATGGTATTGGTGGTTGAAATACCGGAGGGCCCGGCAAAGCCTCATTATGCCCTTGCCGACGATGGTAAATGGTGGGCCTATGTAAGGGTTAAGGACAAAAGCGTTTTAGCGAGCAAAATTGTTGTAGACGTATTAAAACGGACCGCCGACAAGGAAGGCATATTAATTGAGTATTCTACAAAAGAAAAGACATTGCTGGAATACTTGGAAAAGGCTGCCCGGATCACGGTAAAGGAATGTTGCGAACTCCTGAAAATTAGCCGCAAAAGGGCGCAACGATTATTGGTTGATCTCATACTGTCCGGAATTATCCGGATTAACACCTCTGAAAAAGAAGAATATTATACAGCTGTGCAGTAATTGTTGTTGAAAAGTTGTAAGGTTTAAATGTTGTAAAGTTGGTTGCTGTATTAATAAGTAAAAACTAAATTTCGATCTTAGACATCCAACTTCAATGCCCGGAACGAATGACAACTATCTACAGCAAATATAAAAACCATTACAGGGATAATTTATCCCTGGCTATTCCGGTTGTTATATCTCAGCTGGGCCACACTTTGGTACAAACTTCAGATACCATCATAATCGGTCATTTTGCGGGGACTGTTTCTTTAGCGGCCATTTCCCTGTCAAACAGCATTTTTGTTATTTTAATGATGATTGGCATGGGCATATCTTATGGTATAACACCCTTGATAGCACAGAATAACGG
>DASXMZ010000026.1:0-3012 GCA_036495385.1 Mucilaginibacter sp.
CAAAAGGTTATATAACTATTCACAAAAATTGGTGGAACCCAGCCCGCGCCACAATCAATTATCTTGACGGCCGGATAGTTGAATTAGATGAGCCTTTTATAGCAGGCGGACTTAATTACGAGATTCAACATTTTTGCGGGCTTATAAACAACGGCATAACCGAAAGCCCAATCATAACGCATGATTTATCAAGGCAAATGATAAGTATGCTCGACCAGGCAAGGGAAAATATCGGATTAAAATTTCAGGGCGAATAAATGCTTACCTGTTTGGGTTAAAACTCGAGAATATCTGCTCAATTGTGCGTTTAGCCTGCACGCCCGATTCCATATTTTTTAGGGTAAGTAAACCGCTCTCTATCTCCTCGCTGCCTATAATTATAATATATGGAATATTTTTGTTGTTAGCATAATCCAGTTGTTTTTTGAGCTTTGCCCCTGCCGGATAGAGTTCAACGTTTATCTCCTGCCGACGCAACTCCCTTAAAATGGGCAGGGCAAATATTTCGCCTTCTTTATCAAAGCAACATATCAGCAATTGCGTGGATTGACTTGTGGTAGCCGGGAACAGGTTGAGCTCTTCCATTACATCATAAATACGGTCGGCCCCAAATGAAATGCCTGCACCGGTTAGGTCTTTGAGTCCGAACATGCCCGTAAGGTCGTCGTATCTGCCTCCCCCGCCTATGCTGCCCATTGCCACCTCATTTGTTTTTACTTCGAATATGGCGCCGGTATAATAATTTAATCCGCGGGCCAACGTAATATCAAGTTCTAAGTTTGCAGTTTGCAGTTTGCTGATGGCGACGTAATTTAAAACCTCCTCTATTTCGTCGCAACCTTTTAAGCCAATGTTTGACCTGATCAGCGCCAGGCGCAAACTTTCCAGCTTCTCCTTGTTTGTGCCTTCAAGGAGAATAACAGGCTTTATTTTTTCAATATCGGCTTCCGTAAATCCCCTTTCGATCAATTCTTTTACAACACCATCAAATCCAATTTTGTCCAGTTTGTCGATAGCAACGGTTAGATCAATAATGCTATCAGATTTATCTATAACATCGGCTATTCCAGATAGAATTTTTCTATTATTAATTTTGATAGTAAAATCCTTCAAGCCAAGCTTAGTCAAAGCTTCGTCATAGATCATAACAAACTCTGCTTCGTTTAATAAAGAGTCGGAACCTACCACATCTGCATCGCATTGATAAAATTCGCGGTAGCGGCCTTTCTGCGGCCTGTCAGCGCGCCAAACAGGCTGCACCTGGAATCGTTTAAATGGGAAAGTGATTTCGTTCTGGTGCTGAACAACATAACGGGCGAAGGGAACGGTGAGGTCATAGCGGAGGGCTTTTTCAGTTATTAGAGGAATCAACTCCCTGTTCATTTGTGGGAAAGAAGACAGATTTTTATTCCACAAAAAGTTTGTGTCTTCCTTTGTAATTATATTAGGCAGTATTCTGCCCCCTTCGATATTGTAATTTTTTACGCCCTCGTTTTTAAGGAGCGTAATTATAGAATTTGCCTTATCTAAAAATTCATTTATGGAACCACTATTTAAGATTCTAAATATTAGCTTATCACCCTCATCACCATATTTCCCGGTCAAAGTTGATAGATTTTCCATCGAAGGCGTCTCTATCTGCTGGTAACCATATTTACGGAAAACGTTTTTAATAGTGTCGAAAATAAAATTGCGCCTTGTCATTTCGGTGGGAGAAAAGTCGCGTGTGCCCTTTGGTACGGACGGTTTGATGGATGCCATAACTGCAAATGTACAAAGTCTGAACCGCTGATTAAACTGATTATTGGATTTCGTTGATTCTAAATTCTAATCTGTTTAATCTTGTTAATCAGTTTAATCCGTGATTCAGAATATTATACATTTGATATAATGAACATTATCATACAAACTTCTCGCCTTATGGTTCGCGAATTTGATCCGGAGGAAGAAGTATTGCTAATTAATTTGTACCGGGATGAGCGGGTTACCCTAAATATCAGCGAAAGCACGGATGAGGAAACCAAACAAAAATTTACAGAGGCATTAAAGAGTTACAGGAGCGGATCAGGTTTAGGGCGATGGGGTATATTCAATCCGGAGGATGGTAAGTTTATTGGCGTTTGCAGCCTGAAGCAGGCAGATGCCGACCATAAACGTATTGAACTCGGTTATGTGCTTCATCCGGACTATTGGGGACGGGGGTTAGCTACCGAGTTGGCAAAAGCTTTAGTTTTTTATGGCTTTCAGGATAGGGGTTTGACTGAAATATGTGCCTCCACACTTCCGGAAAACTATAATTCACAAAATGTATTGCTGAAGGCTGGTTTTGTAAGAGATGGGACGGCATTTTGGCATGGAGCTGATCTCCCGTTTTTCAAGATCAAAAAGCGCCGTTCTTTTTAACAATGCCAGTTTTACAAACCGAAGAGAAAACTAATGAATGATTAATATACATTTGTTTATGACCACAATTGCCGAGACGCCCCGTTTAATTATCCGCGAATTTTTACCGGAAGAAGAAGAAACTTATTTAAAGCACTTTACGGACGAAATGGTTATCCTATACCTCCCCAAACGCAGCCGCGAAGAACGCATCGGCATTTTCCGGAAAGCGTTGGATCATTATACTGTTAACAAGAAAATGGGGATTTGGGGCATATTCAATAAAGCTGACGGCGATTTTATCGGTAGTTGTTTGTTACGCCATTTTGTTTTCGGAACCGGAGCGGTAGAATTGGGCTACAGTATGGAAAGAAAATACTGGGGTATGGGTATTGGAACTGAGATGGCTAAAGCAATGGTGGGTCATGGTTTCTCTAATGCAAATACGGTGGAAATTGTGGCAGTTACCGATTTAGCTAACACAGGCTCGCAGAATGTATTGGAAAAAGCTGGGCTTAAGCGTGTTAAAAACCTTTTTAGAGATGGTGAGGAGCTGGCTTATTTTAGGCTTTATCCTAATGGATCTGTTTAATGCGTCGGATTTTATACGATATCGTCATTGCGAGGAAC
>DASXMZ010000027.1:0-3311 GCA_036495385.1 Mucilaginibacter sp.
CGTGGCATAATATTCGGATCCAAGCAATCCCTGCTCTTCGGCCGTTACCGCTAAAAACACGATTGAGCGCTTAAGTTTATCTTTTAATTGGGAAAATGCCCTGGCTTCGCTTAAAACAGCTGCCACGCCGCTGGCATTGTCTACCGCACCATTATAAATGCTGTCGCCCTTCGCATCAGGTTTACCAATTCCTAGGTGGTCCCAATGGGCGGTGTATAAAATACATTCGTCGGGATTGGCAGTACCCTTTAATATGGCTATCACGTTGTGCGACATAGCATATTTTAATTTATTCTTTATCGTCAGATTAATAGTTTGATTAAGAGGAATAGCTTTAAAATCCCGTTTGCGGGCAAGTGCCCTAACGTCGCCTGTTATTCCCGCAGCGGCAAATATTTTTTTGGCGGCGTCCTCGCTTATCCAGCCTTCAACTTTGCACCTTGACAAATGTTTGTCATTTTGCTGAAGTTCCAGTTTAGCGTGACCATTGCCATTAACAACCGTCCAGGGATAGCTTGCAGGTTCAGTTTGATGAACAATTAATACCCCTGCCGCGCCCTGGCGGGCAGCCTCTTCATACTTGTATGTCCACCGGCCGTAATAGGTCATTGTATCGCCTCTAAACAAGGTGCGGTCGCCCGATTTAAAACCAGGATCATTTACAAGTACTACAACTGTTTTTCCTTTTACGTCGAGACCTTTATAATCATTCCATTTATATTCTGGTGCTATAATGCCGTAACCGGCAAATACAAGAGCAGAGTTTTTTAACTCCACACTATCAACTTCCTGCCTGGTGGATGCAGAAAAGTCAACCGTAGGCTTTAAAACTATTTTTGATTTCCCAATTATGGTTATGTCCGAGGGCGTACCGGTAATCGCCACCAATGGCACATCCTGAAAGTAGCTGCCGTTATTACCCGGTTCGAGGCCCATTTCCTTAAACTGTGATGAAATGTATCTGATGGTTTTATCTTCACCAGTTGTGAAAGGCATACGCCCAGTGAGGGAATCATTAGCTAATACTGCAATATGGCTTTTTATCTCGGCTGCGCTGATGGGGTTTGAATATTCTTCGTGCTTGCATCCCTCAAATAATGTGGCTGCAGTCAAAGCCCAAAAGCAAGCGTTCGTTATTTTCATTGTTTATGTTTTTTCAAATCTAATTAAAAAGGCGAAAGGTTATAGGGATAGCTTATTAGGATACCAAATTTAACTGGGTGCAATTCAAATTGTCGCTTGTATAGCCAACTCACCCCGACTGCTCCGCCAGCTGGCGGATGGTCGACCCTCTCTTTTGCAGGCAAAAAAGAGGGTAGCTGCATCTTTTGCCTTTTTTCACCCTCTTTGCGGAGCAGAGAGGGTGGTCAAGCGTAGCGATGACCGGGTGAGTCAACCGAAGCGCGTTCTTTACCGCGACAATTTGAATTGCACCCATTTAACTTTAACTTCGTTCACAGATACCATCAGAAAACAAAATCATGAAAAAAATACTTCTGCTTATATCACTTATCTCCGTCACTTACCTTACTATGGCTCAAAGCGTAGATCTTCGCCGAAAGATAGAAGTAACCGGGATCGCCGAACAGGAAGTTACTCCGGATATAATTAATGTGTCCATTTCCTTACAGGAATATATTAACGGTAAAACCAAGGTTACCATTGATCAGTTAGAGAACCAGCTGGAAAGTGCGGTAAAGGATGCCGGAATTGCAAAGGAGGATTTTACAATAAGTGATGTTTCGGCGTGGAACAACAATTTTCAAAAGAAAAAGAATCCTGATTTTTTGGCAAGCAAACAGTATTCAATAACATTTCACGATTTGAATAAATATAACCAGATTATAAATAAAATCGATCCCAAAGGCATACAATCAACCAATATCGTAAACTTTGACTACTCCAAGATCACCGATTTAAAACGCAAACTTAAAATAAAAGCCCTGCTGGATGCGAGGGATAAAGCCGCCGACTTATTAGGCAGCATAGACGAAAAGTTGGGCGTGCCTATTAGTATAACCGAGGTTGATAATAGTAATTATCCAGGCCCACGCCCAGTAATGTATAAAACAATGGCAATAAATGCCAATGCATCACCCGCCGAATCAGACATCGATTTTAAGAAGATAAAGCTAAGCTTTCAAATCAACGCCACTTTCGAAATAGTTAAATGATTTTTTTACAAATTCCACTGCTGTTAATTTTATTTTCACCGCGTTTAACTAATCAATTTTTTTAAAAATCGTCGTGGATTTTTTGGCAATAACTTAACGCCGATAGCATCAAAAAAAGTAAAAAAAGGGTTTATTTTTCCATCCAAAAAACTAAATAAATTTAAACGGTTAAAATTTAATTTTTAATTAACTTATTATTAACAATCATTCCATTTTCCAGGCTTATATTCCCCGAATGTTAAAATAATATTTATTAAAGGTTTTCTTTTGCCTTGATTAATAAGGTATTGACAATGTGAAATATACATTCTACCTTTATAGTCCTAATTAATAAAGATGAGCCGCAGCCGCGTTAAAAAAGTACTATTGGTTTCGCCAAACGTTTTTCCGGATGAACTTTTATGTAAGTACGATTGCATAAGACAAATTGAAAATACCGCCAACCTTTTTCCTTCACTCTATGAATTAAACCCCGACGTTGTTATACTGGATTATGACTATGTCGGAAAGGATATTGAAAAAATAATCCGGCGAATAAAGCTTAATAAATTTTACAGTAAGCTTAAAGTTTGCTGCTACAAAAGCGCTCTAAACGAAAAAACAGACAGTCTGCTGAAAGCAATTGGGTTAGATCAGCTTATCTACAAAGAAGATCTGTCCAAACCTAAAAAAAGCAAAACGGCAATAAATAGTCTTAGCGCCATTTTCGAAGAATCGCTCTTAAGGCTGGCTACAGCGTCCCGCATTTAGGCAGTTAAAAAGAAGCCAGCCACAACCCGCAATACACATCTTAATAACCACTACCCCATTTTCGTTTTAAATTGAATTTATATTTCGTATAAGGCAATTAAAACTAGCTGTCGCTGTTGATTTTACGTGTTTTTTGGTGGATGTAAAATCAAACCTCTTGTTGTAAACGGTTTTTTAACAATTATGTAACCTTTGCAAATCTTTCGCGTAAAATAATCTTAAGAATAATTTTAAGGCGATCGATCAAAAATTGATCAACAAACATTTAAAACTTAAACATATTATTAAACTTTTACTTAACCGATAGATTATGATATTCTCTAAATCCGAAAAAGTGTTATTGGTAGCTCCCAATATATTCTCGGTTCAGCTAATGGCCGAAAATAA
>DASXMZ010000028.1:0-3489 GCA_036495385.1 Mucilaginibacter sp.
GAATTTTCTGCTCAAAACTAACCGTACCGTTAATTTTGCCTTTTACAATCGCGTCTTCGGCCTTGTCCGAATAATTTACCACCATTGCATCAACCTGTAAGTGGGCTACGGCAAGCGAGGGAAGATCAAATTTGGTGGTAACCAGCGGATATTCAATTCCAACCTTGCGGTAGGTTTTCAACTCCATGTTATTGATGATGCCATTGTTAAAATCTGGCGGGTAATGTATCCAGTCAGCATAATCAATGGCAAGATCTCCGCCTCTTTTTTGCGGATTAAACGGTCGTTTTATTTCCAGCGCCAATACGTTGGCACCATCGTATTTAACCTGTTTGGTAATATCCAATTCAATTATCCGGAAGGGCCCAATTATTTGGGTCGAATCGGCAATTAAAACGCCGTTTAGCCAAACGTTCGCTTTGTAATTGATACCATGTAATTTCAACACTATATTTTTGCCATTTTCTGATGCGGGCAGTTCAAACTCTTTTCTAAACCACCATGGTTTATCCATGCGTGAATCGGCCAGTTTTTCAAAATTTCTACCATAAAAGGGATCAAAGTCATATACCTTGTTAGCTATAAGCCCTGCTATAACCGTAGTGGGTACACTTACTTTATACCAGGTTTCGGACTGAAAATCTTTTTGTGATATTTTGCTGCCCGGCGAAATGTCAGTCACTGCCGACTGCATTCTCCAATCCTCCTTTAAAAATAGCCTGTAATTTTCCGTTTCTTCACTTTGGCTAAATACACGCAAAGCAACAAAAGCGAATAATAAAATAAGTATGCTTTTTTTCATAATGCAGATTTAAAAGAAGTTGAATTCCATTGACTATGGTCTATGGACTATCGACTATGGTCCACCACCACAATTTTAAGAAATAATTCCTCAAACTTCAGATTTTTAACTTTCTTTTCCGACTTTAGGACTGTAACAATAATTCTACAAAATGAAAGCGATTTGTGTTTTCTGCGGCGCCAATTTTAATGGTGATCCTATATTAAAGCGAACGGTTGAGCAATTAGCCGAAGTTATGATATCCCGTGATATTACGCTTGTATTTGGAGGTGGCAAAGTAGGGGTGATGGGCTTATTAGCAGAGGCAATGTTGAACAACGGTGGAAAAGCGATCGGAGTGATTCCGCAATTTTTAATGGATAAGGAAGTTGGCCATACCGGGCTGACAGAACTTCATATCGTAGAGAACATGCACCAGCGCAAACAACTAATGAATGACCTTTGCGATGGAATTATTGCCTTACCCGGAGGCTTTGGTACCCTTGAAGAATTTTTTGAAGTTTTAACCTGGTTGCAACTTGGTTTGCACAATCATCCGATTGGTTTATTAAATGTGAATGGCTTTTACGACTTTTTGTTAAAACAATTGGATGTAATGGTCGAGCAGCGTTTTTTAAAGCCGGCGAACCGTAAGCTGATTATAACATCAGGCGATGCCATAGAATTGGTTAACCTGATGCAAAACTCTAGCGTGGAACCCGATGAGGTATGGTTTAGGGATAGGAATTTAACTTAGGAGTCTTGAGTAGTTAGTCGATAGTCTTAAGTCCTTTAATAATGCTAAAGTGCTAAATCTTTTACGACTTCGGACTTCTGACTCGAGACTTTAGACTTGTTTTTTACCGATTGTAAAATCATTGAAATGTTGGAGCTTTCTAAAATTGGAAACTTTTTTTTCACCGATGGATGTAAATGAAGTTTATACAAATGAGCAAGTATAGCTGCCAGCATAATTTTAATATAATTTTAGAAGTAGGGTTATAATATTTTGATTATTAATATACTATGATATAGTTTGCCTTGCCCCGCAAATTAATTAATGTTTAATTTCAATAATTTTATCTGTCCGTTTTTATACGTTAACTTTAAAAATTAGATACAATTTTTTTAAGTGAAGATTAAATTTATTTTATCACCCCGATGGGAAAAGAAACGGTAAATGATCTTGTAAAATTCTTGCTCCCGTACCCGGATAGCGTTAAGGCCGCCGCTTTAGGATTAAGGGATTTTGTATGGGATCTTTACCCTGAAGCCAACGAACTTATTTATGACAATTACTATGCCGTTGCCGTTGGCTGGTCGCCGACAGATAAGGCAGGGGACGTCTTCTGTAGCATAGCGGTATATAACCAATATGTTAATTTCGGATTTCTGCGTGGTACAGAAATACCCGACCCGCAAGAAATGTTAATAGGCGACGGTAGTCTTTACCGATACATAAGGATAAAGGACAGGGATGATTTCCCGGACCAATACATGAAACAGCTGCTTGGCTGGGCGTATGAAAACTCCCTATCACGGTTAAAGCCGGTGAAGAAACCCGTTGAGGGCCAAACGATTGTAAAGGCAGTAGCTCCGGTTAAAAGGAGGCCGGTTTAGTTAATAGTTCATGGTTCATAGTAATCGTTATATTTGAAAATTGCGGATGAAGATTTACGAGGTTTTTAAAACATCATAAATCTTGTCCGGGATTTAAACCAATCTCCAAACATGGACATCGAATTCAACAAGAATGAAGATATAAACAAGCAGCTCGTTTTCGACCTGCATAGTAAGTTAAAAAAAATATACCTGGGCGGTGGCGAAAAAGCGGCTGCCAAACAAAAGGAAAAAGGCAAAATGCTGGCCCGCGAACGGGTAACCTATTTAATTGATCCCGACAAACCCTGGCTCGAGATTGGCGCTTTTGTGGGCGATGGGATGTACGCCGAACATGGCGGCTGTCCTTCCGGTGGTGTTGTATGCGGCATTGGCTATGTATCCGGCAGGCAATGCGTTATTGTAGCCAACGATGCCACAGTGAAGGCGGGAGCATGGTTCCCGATCACCGCTAAAAAGAACCTGCGTGCGCAGGAAATAGCTATAGAAAATCGTTTACCCATAATTTACCTCGTCGATTCCGCGGGTGTTTATTTACCTATGCAGGACGAGATTTTCCCTGATAAAGAACACTTCGGCCGTATTTTTCGGAACAACGCGATCATGAGCAGTATGGGCATTATCCAGATCGCTGCCATTATGGGGTCCTGTGTCGCCGGTGGTGCTTACCTGCCCATCATGAGTGATGAAGCAATGATTGTGGAAGGAACAGGTTCAGTTTTCCTTGCCGGATCATACCTTGTTAAATCAGCAATAGGAGAGGATGTGGATAACGAAACGCTGGGCGGTGCAACAACACAGTGTGAAATCTCCGGCGTTACGGATTATAAACACCCGAATGATAAGGCATGCCTGGATAGTATCCGAAACATTATGAGCATGACGGGAGATTTTCCCAAGGCTGGTTTTGATCGTATAAAAGCAATTCCGCCCAAACTCAATGAAAAGGATATTTACGGCATTCTTCCTGATAACCGTGAAAAAGCATATGATATGATGGAAATCGTATTACGATTACTGGACGACTCAGAATTTGAAGAATACAAAGCCGGCTACGGACAATCCATTATTTGCGGCTTGGGCCGGAT
>DASXMZ010000029.1:0-4666 GCA_036495385.1 Mucilaginibacter sp.
TTGGAGAGGGCAGGGTGAGGCAAATTCACTACCAATCACCCAGTATCCTTCTTATAGCTACTATCTCGCCTATATGGTAAGCGTTATGATCGGCAATTTGTAAAGCTTCGCGTAAAATAGTTTGTCCGTCGCCATGTTGCAGCATCTGGTAAATGTCGCTATGCTCCATTAACGCGATAAATTCGTCGAGGTCGCTGTTTATCTGTAACAGCGATCCCTGCCAGGCACTATCATCCTCGGGTGCGTTTTCCTTTGGCCAATATTCTTCTGGCCATTTTGGTGATTTATGATCGTAATCTTTACAAAACCTAACCATGTCCCATTGAGCAATCCGGATATGTTCAACCAATTGCCAGATGCTGTAAGGCATATTGTCGGGTTTAACACCACGCAATTCCGGCTTTAGCCCTTTTAACGCATCCTGTAAAGAAATATGAGCGCTGCCACCAAGCAGTAATTTAGTTAATTCGTTGATAAGTAGTTTATGCCGATCATCCATAGTTAAAGTTTAGAAGAGAACAAATATTACTAAAATTGGTTGATAATTTACTTAACTAATTATGTTGCCACTGACAATTAAATAATATCCCGAAAATTTTACAGAAGTATATGCAGCCTGCTGATTTATTTCGGCTAAATGTTTTAAGTTTATACCTTCCAAAGTTAAATTCGTATCCCCGTGATTAAAAAATTATTATTTACTGTTTCTCTTATTGTTGCCGTTTGCGCAGGATGTAAAAAAGATAGTTCCGTTGGCCCGTTGCAGGGTAAGGACGACGCAGCGTTCTCCATTTACGAAAACACTTTCCTTGACGCGCTTTGGAAATTAAACCCTGATTGGGCAACCACAAGCGGCTATCATAAATACGATAGCCTGCTGGTTATACCTAACGACCAGTCGAGGGAGAAGATGATCAATTTTACCAAGGTGGAACTCGACTCTTTGAGCAGGTTTGAACCGACTACATTAAACCCCGCTAATAAAATTGATTATAGTTTGATACAAAATCAAATGGAATCAATCCAATGGAGCCTTCAGCAATTACGGCCTTACCAGTGGGATCCATCATCCTATAATGTTATCGGCACGTTTGCCTATATACTTAATGAGCACTACGCCCCGCTTGCCAAAAGGCTGAGAAATTTTTATGAAAAAATGGCTAACATACCAGCCTATTATAAAGAGGCCGAAAAGGAGATAAAAAATCCGGTTGCAGAATTAACCAGCCTTGCGATCGACCAACACCTTGGCGGTGTTAGTGTGATAGAAAAGGATTTTGCCGACTCATTAAAGAAAACAAATATTCCCCAGGCTCTGCAAAAACAAATGACTGACAGGGCCCACCTTTCTGCAGATGCAATAAAAGCTTATGCCGACTGGTTAAAAGCGCTGAAGAACGACCATCCCCGCAGCTTCAGGCTTGGCAAGGAATTGTACGAAGCTAAATTTAAATATGATATTCAATCCGAATCAACTGCACAGCACATATACAACGTAGCAGTTGAACGTAAGAAGTACCTGCACGCTGAAATGGCAAAAATCAGTAAAAAGCTATGGCCAAAATATTTCGGCACGAAGCCAATGCCTTCAGATTCTTTAATTTTGATTGGACAGGTAATCGATACCATTTCTGCGAAACACACCCAGCCCGACCAGTTCCAATCGGCTATTGAAAAACTGATCCCGAAACTTACCGCTTTTGTAAAAACAAAAGACTTGCTTACACTCGACCCATCAAAGCCACTGGTAATTCGTAAAGAACCTGGTTATATGGCTGGTGTTGCCGGGGCATCCATGAGTTCGCCCGGCCCCTATGACAAAGATGGTAACTCTTATTTCAACGTTGGCAGTTTAGCCGGATGGTCGGCTGAAAAAGCCGAGAGCTATCTGCGCGAATATAATGACTATACATTGCAGATACTGTGCATGCACGAAGCTATTCCAGGCCACTATGTTCAAATGGTATACGCTAATAAATCGCCAAGCCTTGTCAAATCCATTTTCGGTAATGGCGCCATGATCGAAGGATGGGCGGTTTACAGTGAGGAAATGATGCTTGATAACGGCTATGGTAATGACGAACCAGAAATGAGGCTGATGTGGTATAAATGGCACCTGCGTTCCGTTTGCAACACTATTTTAGATTATAGTGTGCATGCTGAAAACATGTCGAAACAGGACGCTTTAAACCTGCTAACCCGAGAAGCGTTTCAGCAAACTGCCGAAGCCGAAGGAAAATGGAAGCGTGTAAGCGTAAGCAGTGTACAGCTCGATAGCTATTTTACCGGGTACAAAGAAATAATGGACTTGCGTGAAGCTTACAAAAAGAAAATAGGCGATAAGTACAAATTAAAGGACTTTAATGAGAAGTTCTTAAGTTATGGCAGCGCACCTGTAAAATTGATTAAAGAAGCCATGCTGGCAAAAGACAACGGGACCGCAACAAATGGCAAATAAAAAAAATAAAAATATCACAAAAATTTGCTACATTTAATCTCCAATTGGTTAAACTATCTATTAACTGTAACTACTAATTAAATTCAAAAGCGACTTTTTTGAGTTCTGAATTTTGATTTTACCTGGCTAAAGTATTTGAAAGTAGTATATAATCCGGGAAACTGTAGAAAAACATTACACGCTTTACCATCCAGTTTTCCCCGTTTTTCCTCATTATCTACTATTATTTTATAATTATATATATAAATATAGGTGTTTTTGGGCATTAAACCACTTTTTACAATACGGGAACAATAGTTGTATAATGTATCATAACTAATTAAAAAAGTAAATCACACTTAAATCACATTATTATGAACACTTACACATTAATCGGAATACTACTACAGGTGATACCAGTATCTCTTATCATCGCAACGAGCATTTCAATGATTAAAAGTAAAAAGTTAAATTAATATCTAATACCCATTAAACTCTCAGAAAGCAATATCATGAATATTTACTCAGTAATCGGAATAATAATACAAGCAGTCCCAGTGTTCTTCATCATCAGGACAAGCGTTTCAATGATCAAAGACAAAAGATTAAATTAACCATATTTTTAAACACTCAAATCGCATTATCATGAACATTTACGCAGTAATCGGAGTTCTAATACAGGCAGTTCCCACATACTTTATCATCAGAACAGCTATTCAAATGATAAAAGACAAAAGAATAAGCTAATATTTAATATATTTTCATACACAAAAATATTATTATCATGAACATGTATACTTGGATAGGACTGTCCATTCAGGCGGTTCCGGTGTTCTTCATCGTCCGAAACACGATTTCGGTGATTAAAAACAAGAGCTTAAACTAATAGTTAAGATATTTATTGAAATATTGTATTTTTTTAATGTGATGGTGGTTTACTGTTTACTCCCGCGCTAAACCGCGGGAGATTTTTTTTTGTAACCTATACTGAATCTTTTTCCGTATAAGTAACAGAGTGAATATTAATGATAATGCAATTTGAGGATAGCCGGGGTTGAAAGCCTGGCTATTTCTTTTTAATATCAATTATTACTATTTTGCTGCTCAATTATACTGTGTATTGATCAAACCGTATATTTCTTACTTTACAACAACCAGTTAAATCCGATAAACGATCATTTTAACTCCTATAATGAAATACCTTTTAAGTCTGTTTTTTTTATTGTTTGTGGTAATTTCAGTCAGGGCGCAAAAAGTAAGGCTTACTTTAAACCTTACCAGGGGAAAAACTTATTATATGGTAAGCTCGGCCAGTTCCAACATTTCACAAATCATTAACACCGAGAATAATAAGATTAATTTGGCAACGTCGTTCAAAATAGCTTTTAAGGTTACTGATGTAAGTGATTCTGTTTATAACATGGAGGCTAGCTATCAATCACTAAGTTTAAAAGTACGCACCGTTAATGGGAATGCAGAAATTGATTCGAAGGATAGTACCAACAAAGCTGTTCAATCAGAGATTGCTGCTGCAATAATTAATAAGCCTTTTAGCATAATCATTACAAAAAGTGGGAAAGTGAGATCGGCAGAAAATGTTGAAAATATGATCAACCATGTATTTAATGATTTTAAACAGGTTGATACGGCTAAAAAAGAGTTAATAAAAAGCCAGTTTATACAATCCTTCGGTGGGAAAGCTTTAAAAGAACACCTGGAAATTGCCACTTCAATTTTTCCTGACGGACTTGTGAAGAAAAATAAAAAGTGGACAAGGACCTTGAAGTTAGAATCAACAATAACCGCGAATTTGCAAACCAATTACAAGCTATTGGAAATAACAAGCGACAGTTTTCTTGTCCATGCTGAAAGCCCGGTTGTTACTGACAATAATGCCGGAGAATCTATGATAAACGGATTGCCTGTAAAATATCATTTAACCGGTACCATGGTTTCGGATATCAGGGCGGATAAAACCACAGGCTGGGTAACCGAGCTTAAGTCAAAACAAATATTGAAAGGAGACCTCGAAATAATAGACAATCCCAAAGTTCCCGATGGGGCAACTATTCCTATAACTATCAATAATGAACAAGTTACAACTGATAAATAGTCGTTTGGGTTCCCGAGGGCATCTTTCTCGCCTTACCTAAACGGCGCAGCCCTTATGACTACCTTGAAAAACCAATAATATTATGAATTCGTACATTTGAAATCCATACATCGGCA
>DASXMZ010000030.1:0-4447 GCA_036495385.1 Mucilaginibacter sp.
CCGTGATGGCATGGTGGCATCCGGTATGGAACACGGAGTTACCGACTCGCACAATAAGCTGGACGAATTACTCGAAAAACAGCTGGTTTGATTAGAGTCGGATAATAAAAAAATAAAATTGTCATTGAGGAGGAACGACGAAGCAATCTCGTCGCAAATGCATTTGCGGTCATGCATACCGAAGAGATTGCCACGCTATCGCTCAATGACAAGATTTTAGCGATGTCTTTATTCCTAGCTCTTGTTTCCTGGCTCTCGGGTTCGAATAACTACTTAGATGCCAATAAATCCACCTGCTCAATTACCGGATCGGCGGCGAGCAAATGTGGTGCGTTTTTCATCAACGCCTCAGCAACTTTCCCTGTAAGGTGAGCTTTGCGGCCTTCCTCGTCAGGAAAAGTATCGAAAATGCCGAAAGTATTTTCGTTAATCCTGAAACCGTACCAATTAATAGTTTGCGGCTCCGCTTCAACCAACGGAGTTGCACTTTTCAGGAAATCAGCCACTTCTTGTTCTTTGCCTGGCTTTGCTGTGATTTTTACCAGTAATCCTTTTGTAATCATATTATTTTAATGTTGTTTACTTTTAAATGAGTTGCGGCTGCACTCACACTGTTTAGTCGTTCTGTTTGAAACAACCTTACAAATACTTAAAAGTTTTTACTATTAGATTTGAAGAGAATTTATTGCATTATCCTGACCTTCTTTATTTTATTATTCTCAACCTGGTAAATAACCACACCGTCAACTTTGTTTTTGCCAAAACCGCTCACGCTTTCGGGGTCAACAATTATAAAAGACCATTAATCATCAATGTTTTTGACATCTGTTTCTTTACATTGGCGTGATCCTTAAAATCATACCTTTGCAAAATTATTTTCTTGAACAGAGCGCTTAATCAATTCAATTGCCTTCGAATCAACGATTATAAGTATAGAAAGTTGATATCATGAAAAAAATTGTTGATTACAGGAAGCTATTAGAAGTTAATGACGCGGCTGAATTAAGTGAACTTAAAACGGTTTACAGAAGTTTGATGAAAACATGGCACCCCGATAAATTTCCGGGTACTATGGAAAAAACTGAAGCCGAAGAAAAAAGCAAGGCAATTATTGAAGCCTATCATTTCCTGGTGAGCATTGCCCCGGAAACACGCACCCAATCCCTCTCGGAATACCAGGCCACTACTGCTAACTCGGGTATTTTAGATTTTGAATTTAAATCGCAAGTGTTAAAAGTACATTTTACCGACGGTAACGTATACGAATATTTTGATGTTCCAAAGGCAGTTTATGTAAAACTGATCAATGCCGACTCGCCTGGCAGGTTTGCCCGCAGGCATATTTTTAATGCCTACGTGTACCGAAGTATTAATAAACTTGCGGCAACCGCGTAAATTGTTTAAATCCTTCTTTATTATTTATTATTTGCCGTCATTTCAGTGGCGACCGTGTCTCTTTATACGCCATAGTTCTCCTAATCGTCTGCGGTTATTTTTTTAAATCGATTGCTTGATTTTCAGCATTTTAAAATTAACTTCGTTTTAGTTTAATAAAATTATATTTTAATTAAACCCGTGCCCTAACAGCTCTTTTTAATGGTACGGCTTAACGAATTTTAAACCTTACCAAATAATGGCTAAGTCGTCCCAAAATCAGCAGGATACTAACCAGGATATGGTTATATCCTATTTATCCATCAGGAAAGCTGTTGGTTATCTTGGCATTGCCTTTCCGATTATTTTGGCTATTGGAATCAGGGTAATAGGTCATTGCACCTGTTTTAAAGATTCTCTCAGTAGTTATTATTATACGGTGATGAGCAGCTATTTTTCGGGGACTTTATGCGCGATAGCGCTGTTTTTATTTACCTACAGGGGTTATGACCGGGCAGACCAACTGGTGAGCAATATCGGCGCGATATTCTGTTTATGTGTCGTTTTTTTTCCTTCAAATATAGGCGGCAATTGCCTTGATTGTGCCGTGCTTAGCAGGGCTCCCGATTCGTTTGCTGACACCGTCCATTTTATTACTGCCGGTTTGTTTTTTGTTACGATGGCCGGAATGTCGATGTTTTTATTTACAAAAACTGATGGTGAACCTACACCGCAAAAACTGAAACGCAATAAGGTTTATAAAACATGTGCCTGGGTAATGGTAGTCTCGATGGCTTTAATCCCGGCCCTAAAAATTCCCGGTATCCCGGATGGGTTTTTTGCCTTGAAGCCGCAATTTTTGTTGGAGAGTTTTATTTTATGGGCATTCGGAATTTCATGGCTGGTTAAAGGGGAAGGTATCCTGCAGGATAAATGATTTGATTTAATTGATTGCAGTGGCTGTAATCCGGCTTGTTTAGTAATTGGTTTAACAAAATTCGATTTGACTTACTATGGCTAAAGCATCACAAAACAGCCAGTATCCGCAGCAGGATATGGTTATATCGTACCTAACGATCAGGAAAGCAGTTGGCTATCTTGGACTCTCGTTTCCGGTAATTTTAGCATTGGGGACGTGGCTCATTGGCAAATGCCCTTGCTTAGAAATCTCGGTAAGCGCGTATTACTACACCATAATGGGAAATTACTTTGTTGGCACATTATGCTGCGTCGCTCTGTTCTTATTCTCTTACAAAGGATATGACACCCTTGATCAAATATTAAGCAAAGCAGCTGCGATATTTGGTTTGGGTATTGCTTTTTTACCTACTAATTTCAAGAATAGCTGTGCCGGCTGCACTATATTTACAAGGCCGGATAACGCCTTCTTAAATATCGCCCATTATCTCACAGCGGCTTTTTTCTTTACAATCATGGCTTTTATGTCACTGTTCCTGTTTACCAAAACAGACGCTAATCAACAACCTACACCACAAAAACTACAGCGGAACAAAGTTTACAAGGTTTGTGCATACATCATGGTATTTTTCCTGATTCTAATTCCTGCGCTTAAAATTAAAGCTATCCCGGATTGGTTTTTTAGTTGGAAGCCAGAATTTTGGTTTGAGGCTATTGTATTGGGAGCATTCGGTGTTTCGTGGCTGACGAAGGGAGAGGCGATATTGCAGGATAAATAACCTATTTCGGTCAAAACCGATATCATACCTGTTTACCATTCATTGTAATAATTTTTTGATTTTACGCAGTATGGCTAAGACATCACAAAACGGCAACGATCAGTCGCAACAGCAGGACATGGTCATATCTTATTTAACTATTCGGAAGGCCGTTGGTTATTTGGGATTTTCGTTCCCTTTTATTTTGGCATTGGGAACCTGGTTGATTGGCCATTGTCCTTGTTTGGAAGACTCGGTAAGCTCTTATTATTACACAGTTATGGGTAGTTATTTTGTAGGGGCATTATCTGCTGTCGGGCTCTTTTTATTCTGCTATAAAGGGTACGATCGGGTTGATCAAATATTGAGCAAAGTAGCATCTGTATTTGTTTTGGGTACCGCTTTTGTACCTACTAATTCAGTCTCGCCTTGCCTCAGTTGTAATGTTTACACTGCGTCGTCTAATACATTCCGTGATACCGCCCATTTTGTCACATCGGCTATCTTTTTTACCATTATGGCTTATATGTCAATTTTCTTATTTACCAAAACCGACCCGGGCCAGCAGCCAACAAAACAAAAATTGCAGCGCAACAAAATTTATAAAGTTTGCGGATACCTTATGGTGATATTTCTTTTGCTAATCCCGGCCCTCAAAATTAAAAGCATCCCCGCAGCATTTTTTAACTACAGACCTGAATTTTGGTTTGAAGCGGTGGTACTCGGTGCATTCGGTTTCTCATGGCTGACAAAGGGGGAGGCGATATTGCAGGATAAGTGAGGTAAAACGTCGTGATTCCAATAATTTTTTAATCACCCGTCCTATTCTCGAAAACCCATTTGTTATTGAGGTATAATTCAAATATTCAATAACTTTAAATTAAAAAACAATGGATCAATTTATGTTAATTTTCAGGCATGAAGACGGCGGTAAGGTAGCCTCGCCTGAGCAAATGCAAATCTGGATGAAACAAACCATGGACTGGATTGGCGGCATCGCAGCGCAAAATAAATATGTTGCCGGCAATGGTTTGCTTTTTGATGACGCCAGAGTTGTACACCATAATAGTGTGGTAACTAACGGCCCGTTTGGTGAGATAAAAGAAACCCTTGGCGGTTATATGATTGTAAAAGCAGAATCTATTGATGAGGCAGTTGAATTTGCCAAAGGCAGCCCGGTTTTAATGGGCGAAGGGAACACCATGGAAGTGAGAAGAATTGCTTCAAATGATGGAGTGCATACATAATTTTTTTACCCTCTTTAACACTTGTGTTAGAGAGGGTGATCCAGCGAAGCGCAGATCGGGTGAGTAGACTCAGCGCAATGCATTAGCGCCAATGCCGCTCGTATAATTACTCACCCGGACTTCGCTTCGCTTGTCCACCCTCTCTGTTGC
>DASXMZ010000031.1:0-6500 GCA_036495385.1 Mucilaginibacter sp.
AAAAATAATATTCTGGCGATTCCACTGTTCCCTGCAAATCCGAAGTCAACCATAAATAATTTAGAATATCGCCAGTGTATACTGTTTGAAGGGCATCCAAACGATATACTGACATTGATAAATTGGCATTTAACGGATTGCCAGATTGGTCTTTCGCATTGATGGAAACACTAACCTTTTTACGTCCGGCATATTGTTGCTGATCGGGATGGGCCTCAATAAACAACCTTTCTGCCGGGCGCTTAAAATATAATCTTTCACAAACCGGCCGCCTGGCGCTGTTAAAAATGGTTATATGTGAGATTCCGTCATCCAGCGATTTTTTATCAACCAGAAAATGCGCAACTCCATTATTAAGGGTCGCTTCTTTGGCCAATTTTAGTAATTGCCGGGTATGAACAAAAATATAAACAACACCAGAGGGATCGCTTTTACTATTCACCGAAACATCAAGCTGCCCGGAGTTATTATCAGACAATTGCATCACATAACCCTCATCGGCGATGGGAGGTAAAGCTTTAACCAGTGGTTTGTTGTCGGCTGTCTGGATAACTGCCATATAAGAGGTATTCTTGTTGGGTGTAAACAAAAAACTGCCCATGCCAAATTTCAAAGGTGAAAACCTTATAACAGTATCGTTTTTTTGGTCGACAATAGCCCCTTTGAAATCAATTCCTTTACCATCGGATCCAACCGCTTTAAACGCCACTTTGCCGGTGATATCATTAACTAAATTGCCACCCTCCGGAAAGAATTGTATATCATAGTTCGATTTGTCTTGTTTAGGGATTATATCCGGTACTTTTTGTGGGTTTACTATGGTGATCGTTTTTTCAAAATAGTATTCCGGACTAAAATTTTTCATCCAGTTTGTATAAGCCCTGAATTTGTAATTGCCATTGTTTACTGACACCGGTATAAATAATGAGCCGCTCCCGGTGCCTTTATTCAGAATAATCTTGGCTTGTAATACAGGGTTTTGCTGGTTATCTAAAATGTCTACATAAGCCACCTTGCTTAAATTAAGAGGTTTATTATACATGCCATCCACAGCATATATTTTAAACCAAATTATTTCTCCGGTCAGGTAGTTCTGCCGGTCAGTATGGACAAATAATTTTTCCTGTAAGTTATTTTGTGAGTAGCTTTTAAAATTGTTTTGAATATCCGTCAGCGTTTGTGCAAAGCAGCTAAATGAAAGCGATGAAACAAATACAAAGCATTTAATAATATTTTTAAACATACCTGTCATTTGTTTCATGATCATTAAAATTTGTCTATCCAGTAAGATGGGCGGCGATTTGTACCTCCGTTAAGCCGGCAATCCGTACAGGCCGCTGTAGACGCGGTATAACCCAAATTTTTACCTATAAACGGACTAAACAGACCGGAAATGGGAATTGGGTTTCCTGTGAATAGTCTCAGGACTTCGTTTACGTGGGTTTTTGGATTATCATAATATAACGTGTCTAGCAGGCAACCACCGTAAGGTGTTGGTATCTGAGCGCCCAATGCTCGCGGCATTGATGAACCACCTATGAACAATCTCTGTTGCGTAACGAGACCCATGCTTATATAACCTAAAACGGGCTCAGAAGGATTACTCGTACAGTGAATGTTTCCCTGAACCTGCGAGGGCAGGGCGTCAAAGATACTTCCCAACTGTTCCGTATTTTTTTTTAAGTTTTGCCAATAATTAAAAGCATCGCTGGTTAAAGCATATTGAAACACCAGGATGCTGTACTCAATTGAAAATTTAGGAGATAGGGAGCCTATAAAAGCAATTGGGTTTTGCGCAATAACGTCCTGCGAAAGTTTTGCTGACGAGTTTAAAATAAGTGTGCTCGAGTTTTGGGTTGACCAACAGTAATAAATCTGCTTTGTCTGTGTTCTAAGAACCAGGGTGTCTACAGGTATGTTCTCCGCCATGTAAAATGATTCATAGGCTGAGAGCTGTTCCCATGTTTCCTGATAATCCCATCGATAATAGCGGGTGTTATTAGCCGGGTCGTGTGTGTTTGAGTATATCTCAATGCCGCTGGCGTTTGCTATAAAATTCAGACTATCAATCGGTGGCGAATTTTTAATTGCCACAAAATCTGATTGATACGTTTTATGATCGCTTGTAACTATTTTTAGGCTGTACTGCTTTGTCGAATTGGCTAAAAAACTAAAATCAGGATAAAAGTAGTCCCCATTGCCTTCTTCTTCCAGGGGGTAATTGGAACCGTCGTTCCCTACAACGCTGACTGCAGCATTCAGCTCCGGTTTTGAACCGGCCGAATCAGTTAATTTCACAGTGCGACTCAACGTAATAGTGGTATTGTCGGTCCCGGTATTGATAAACCCTTCAACATGAAGATAATTAACATTTATTGAAGATGCAGGAGGTATATAGGGTGATTTACAGCTTAAATGAATAATTAAAGCTCCCGGGATTAATAATACTTTATAAATTCTTTTCATCGTGTTTTTCATCTTTTTCCCTCTCATTAAAACCTGATATTATAATTAACAAACGGAATAGGCACTGCAAATATTGAAAGCTTATACCCATTTATAACCCCTCCCTGTTCTGTAAAATAAGTTGAATATGCATTAGCCCTGCCAGTAAGGTTATAAACGCCTATTGACCATGAATTATGTGTTAGCTGATGAACTTTGTGATTACCTTCAATATTCATAGAGAAATCTGATCTAAAATAATCGGGTATCCGGTAAGCGTTTCTGTCAGAGTAATAAACTCTTTCCGATCCGGCTGACTCATATTTGGCTATGGGCAGCGTAATGGGCCTTCCGGTGCTGTATACAACATTCAATGAAATGCTAAAACGGTGGCTAAAGCGGTAATTACCTATAAAATTAAGACTATTGGGCTTGTCATAATTGGCCGGATAAAAATTGCCATTGTTAATTGTTTCGCCGGCGTTTGGATCATCCTGCTTTAAAAACGTACGCGAATAAGTATAACTCATCCAACCATTTAGTTTACCAGCGGTTTTCTTCACCAAAAATTCAATGCCATAGGCCTTGCCTTTGGTGGTGATCACGTCCTGTTCAATGTGCTGGTTTAATAACAATACGGCACCGCTTTTATAATCCAGGTAATCCTCTATGTTTTTATAATAAGCTTCAACTGATGTCTCTATCGTGTTATCCTTAAAATTTTTATATAAACCGATCGATAGCTGGTCGCCATACTGGGGCTTTATATTTGGATCGCTTAGTTTATAAACATCGATCGGCGAAATCGCGGTCGAGTTTGAAAGCAAATGGATGTACTGTCTTAAAGTATTATACCCGGCCTTTATTGAAGTATTATCGCTCAAATAATAGCGTGCAGAAATCCGTACTTCAGGCCCATGATAAGTGTTAACTACCTGCCCTTTTTTGTAAGTTGTGCTGTCCAAAATATTGAGATCGGTTTTTGGTAAATTCGGCGCATAATAATCCACAGTCTGCGGGCCCAGATAATTATACAAGGAATATCGCAAACCAGCACTTACTGATAGATTAGGCGTGATGTCATATTTGTCGCCTATGTAAACTGCGCTCTCCAATGCTTGTTCGGCCGGAACAACATCAGGAACAACCAGGGAAGCGTCTCCTTTAGGTTCAAAATTTCCCGGGTCAAGGCTATAGTAAATGGAGCTTACACCGAAGTCGAGCGTGTTATTTTTGTTTAAATAGTAAGTAAAATCGGCTTTTACGTTTGTCTGCTTAATGCCAAATTTCAAATCGAAACCATTAATCGGGATTCCCGTGCTCGAAACACTATACTGGTACCCGTCAAATCCTACTTTTAATATCCCGAATAGTTTATTGTTAAAATTGTGTTTCCACTTAATATTAGCATTCCTGTTACTGTAATCATAAGCGGTGTCACTATTAAGCCTAAAATTATCATTGCTAAAGTAAGTAGCGATATAAATATTATTTTTATCATCTATACGGTGACTTATGTCAAGATTCAGATCATAAAATGATGCCGAACTGTTTTTATAAGCCGCCGGTAAAAATTGAAGCAGCCAATCGGAATAGCTAGTCCGTGCACCAAAAATAAAGGATGTTCTGTCCTTAATTATCGGGCCTTCTATATTAAGGCGGCTCGTTAACAATCCGATACCCGCTGTGCCAGTAAACTTTTTAGTGTTTCCCTCCCGGTCTGTTACATCCAATACCGAAGATAAGCGACCTCCGTACTTTTCGGGAATACTGCTTTTATATAGCTCAATGTCCTTTACTATATCGGGGTCGAACGCCGAAAAGAAACCAAAAAAATGCGATGGATTGTAAATAGTGGCATCGTTGAGCAGGATAAGATTTTGATCAGCTGCTCCGCCACGAACGTTGAAACCGGTGGTTGCTTCACCTACCGACTGTACGCCAGGTAAGGTTAATACAACGCGCAGTACATCAGATTCGCCAAATACGGTGGGTACTTGCTTGATACTTTTCGCATCCAGCCTGTTAACGCCAAGTTCCACGCTTCTGACGTTGGCGACCTTTTCGCCAGATATTTTTACCTCTTTTAATGACGTCACTTGTTCCTGCAATTCAATATTTAATTTGCCATCAGTATACAAAACAATTTTGCGCCACGTGTCCTTCATGCCCAAGCCTTTTATGGCCAGGGTGTGCCTGCCGCGCGGCAGGGTGATGGAATAATAGCCATACTGATCTGTTGCTACGCCTGTTTTGGTAGTGGGATTGTAGATGCTGCCACCGATAACCGGTTCGCCCGATTTTGCATCACGTAAATAACCTGCAACAGTGGCATTACCGGGCTTAATATTATTTGTTTTTATCCCTATTTCATAAAGTTTGTTTTCTGTTGTTGCTTCCGGTACTTTTTCAACATTTTCATCTGTATAGTTGGCAATTACGGCTTGTTTCGCAACGGACCTCTCAGGCGTATTATCAAAAAATCCTGGTACCAGGGCTGGCTTTAAAACTCTTCCTTTTGTTAAAAATACTTGTTGATGAATAATGGCGTAATGAAAATTTGTATGATTAAAAGCAATGTCCAATACATTTTCCAGCGGTTTGTCAATTACGTTAAGTGTTACCCTCAAACTATCGAATTGCGCCGGATCATAGAAAAACCTGTACCCTGTTTTTAATTTAAGGGCGTTTACAAATTGTTCGATATTAGCCTGCTCAAATTTTATGGTGATTTTATTTGAAGCATTTTCCTGGGAATAGGCCATCTTAAAAACAAATGATAAACTAAAAATTACCAGGTAAATTTTTCTCATCTTAATTTGACAAACTATCATAATAAGCCGCTACACTAGCCAAAACCGGACCGGGTTTTTTTCTAAACTTAATTTTGTTGGCCCTTAAATAATTCTTAAGCTGCTTTTTTCTGTCCTTTAAGATGTCGAGAAGCTCTCCTTCGCTGTTTATATTGTAATAAACATTATTCTTCCGAATGAAAAATTCTTGGATTGGTTTGGAAAAGATAGAATATGCGTCTGGTGTTCCGATTGAAATTTGAACGGGTTCGATAACCTTGGTTATCTTAACTAAAACTTGCGACCTGCCGTGATAAAGCTCATCGTAGTACCCGCTTTTAATTACCGAATTATTGGTCAATGTATCTGCATTTATATTTATAAAATGATGATCCAACAAGTCGAAATTTTGTACATCCTCTTTTAATAAAGAAAAATAGGTATTCTTGTCAAATAAAACTGTTATGAGGTCGTCCTTATACAGATCGTAAAACAGCTCAACCCCCTTGTGTTGTACACCGTCGTAATAAACGTTACCAGGTGAGGCTATCGTGTCCTGGAAGTAAGCGAATCCCCTTACCTTCAACGGGTTATAAAAATAATATTTAGGTCCATTATACAATGACGATTCTTGCCCGATAGCTTTGTTAAATACGTTGTTAGTAGCATTAATGGCGTTCAGCTCCAAGTTGCTAGAATCTGCCATTGTTTGCCCGTACGATTCGTTTAAAACCAGGCTAACGAAACAGATAATTAAAGCGGAACAAAAATATTTCCTCATAAAAACAGGCGAACGCGTAATGTTTAAGATTTATATGGTTTTTATCTCAGTAAAAATATAGGAATAACAAGCAGGCAGATAGCATAAAAGTTTCATTTTATAACATGAATGTTAAAAAGCAACCGGGAAATTTCAATGTGATAAGGTCAAACCCTATATAATTATAAATTTGAGTATATTGAACCTGGTAAATTAAGCTTAGCCACAACATGAAACTGATCATCAAAACTATCGCCATAATTCTCCTGGCAACTTCGCTTTATAGCTGCAATCAACCTTCAAAAACTACAACAACGACGCGGGCCTCAGATACAACGGCCCAAAGCCGAATAGGCAAAGCCACCCGCGAAGATAAAAACGGCTGGATATACCTGCATCTGTACGGGTCGCCGGCGGATATTGGATATCAGCATGGCTACCTGGCAGCAAAAGAAATCGATACGTTAATAAAGGTAATGCAATATTACTTGCCCAGCAACGGC